>JADFYX010000340.1 GCA_015232795.1 Magnetococcales bacterium | reverse complement strand
AAATCAATATGTTGTGCCAGTGATGTGCGAACAACTGCCGAATCTAGGTTAAACCAGATCCATTATTTACAACAATCTCTTTTGCTATCGTAAACGCCTAACCTTTAGCCGTTTTTACGTTCAAAATCTTGCATAAAGCTGATGAGGGCATCTACCCCCTCCTCTGGCATTGCGTTGTAGATTGAGGCGCGCATTCCCCCTACAGAGCGGTGACCTTTTAGGGTTACCAGCCCGGCATCTTTGGCTTGGGCCAGAAAATCTGCGTTTAGGTTGTCGTCCTTTAGGGTGAAAGGAACATTCATACGGGAGCGACTCTCTATTTGTGTTGGGCAGCCATAAAAGCTGGAATTGTCAATTGCTGCGTAAAGCTTGGCAGCTTTACGAATATTTCTCTTTTCCATAGCCTCTACACCACCGTTGGCCTCCATCCACTCAAGAACCAGACCTAAAATATAGATGGCATAAGTTGGAGGGGTGTTGAGCATGGACTCTTTTTCGGCTTGGGCCTTATAGTCTGACATTAAGGGTAGTTCCTCACGACGACCAACGAGACCCTTACGCACTACCACCAAAGTCACTCCACTTGGTCCAAGATTTTTTTGTGCACCAGCATAGATAATGCCGTAACGAGATACATCTATTTTACGAGAGAGAATATTTGAGGACATATCCGCAACCAAAGGCACAGAACCAGTATCTGGGGTGTAATGAAACTCCGTACCAAAAATAGTGTTGTTGCTGGTCATATGCACATAAGTGGACTCTGGGTTGAGCTTTAACTCATTTTGCGTAGGAATACGAGAAAAATTTACATCCTCACTTGAAGCAGCAACCCTAACATTTGCAAACTGTTTTTTAGCCTCTTTGATGGCCTTTTTAGACCAACTGCCAGTATTTATATAGTCTGCACTCTGAGTAGCCGGATCGGTAATAAGATTCATGGGAACAGTGGTAAACTGCATGGTTGCTCCACCTTGCTGAAACAGCACATGATAATCTTTAGATATACCCATTAGCTTACGAACCATGGCCTCAGCTTTGGCAATAATATCCATATACTCTTTGGAGCGATGGCTCATCTCCATGACAGACATACCAGAATTTTGATAATCAACCATCTCATCTCTTGCTTGCTCTAAAACTGAGACTGGTAGAGCCGCTGGTCCTGCGCTGAAATTAAATACACGTCCCATCTTGTAAATTCTCCCAATAAAAAAAAGGGTTCAGTAAATATTAGAACCCTGGATGATAAATACTTGTAGAGAGAAAAGCTACTATTTGTTCTTGCAATGGTCAATGTACCCCAAAAGGATAAATTGATTTTGGACATTTTAATTTAAACAAAGTAACATTTTATCAATGAAAGATAATTTTTTGTTTTTTTTTTGTTGTAGTCTACTTCTATTTTTATGGTCGGGGAGCAGTCTATCTGCTGATAAGATAGAGATAGAGGAAAAGCGGTTACTTTCCTACT
Source organism: Magnetococcales bacterium (assembly GCA_015232795.1). Lineage (GTDB taxonomy): Bacteria > Pseudomonadota > Magnetococcia > Magnetococcales > JADFYX01. The sequence goes on along the minus strand of JADFYX010000340.1, from coordinate 1,546 downwards.
CCGAAATTTTTGCAAACAGACTGCAAGCCATGGCTTTAATACCCCGACGCTTTGCCTTACAAAAAGATGATGAGTTGATTGGCAACCAAAATATGCAACATCTGGTAAAAGCCGATGAAACCCTCATGGAGCTAGCCAGAGTGTACGGCATGGGGTTTAATGAGATAACATTAGCCAACCCCGATGTAGACCCTTGGGAACCCAAACTAGAGAGCAGATTAATAGGCTCTTTTATCCGCATTCTACCAGGTTTGGACAGACCCGCAGATATTATTATCAATATTCCTGAAATGCGTCTTTACCATAGGGTAGATAGTGGCTTTGTTGATACCTATGCCATTGGTGTTGGACGTGAGGGTTTTATTACACCCACTGCTGATACTCGCCTGATTCGTAAACAGGAAAAACCGAGCTGGTTTGTCCCCCTCTCCATTCGACAAGAAAAACCAGAACTATCCACTGTTGTTAAACCAGGACCAGAAAATCCCCTTGGCTCCCATGCCCTCTATCTTGCATTACCGGGATATTTACTCCACGGCACCAACCAACCGTTGGGTATTGGTCGCAGGGTAAGCCATGGCTGTATTCGTCTATACCCAGAGGATGTAACAGAGTTTTTTGCCAATGCCAAAATTGGTGCAAGTGTGCGACTGGTTCACGAACCAGTAAAAGCAGGCTGGCGTGAAAACCATTTATATCTGGAGGTCTTCCCTCTTTTTACAGAGGAGATAGCTGAGGACAGGGAAAAACAACTTGCAATTATAGCGACTACTGTTGTCAACAAAGCGTTGAGTAGACGGCCTGACTTGGTGGTTCAGGTTGATTGGAGAGCTATAGATAGACTTGTTCACCAACCAGATGGAATGCCCCATCTGGTTGGTGAAAAAGTAAATGATAGTGATATTGGGATAATACCCTAGGAACAACATATACTTAAAAAAGCATATGATATTACCTTGTTAAGCGTTATTTATTAAGAGCGTCCTGAAACTTTTGCCGTTCAGCCATCTCAGCCCGTTCCATTTCAGCAGCCTCAGCAGCAGCTACAGAAGCAGCCATAGCTTCTCTTGCTTGAGCAGCATGCTCCTGCGCCCTACTCTCTACGCTGCGCACTTTTTGGGGCTGTTGTGTTACTTGCTGTTGTGAAGATGTGTCATCACTGGCTGGTGGTGGAGTGTTCTTAGAACACGCTGCTGTGAAGGACAACAAGGTACCAGCGAGTAAAACAAGGACGATCTTATGGGATTTCACTATTATTTCTCCTATTAGTAATTTTCTATGATATATGAGTCTTGCGACCCATTTTATTTTATTTAATACAGTAAACAGTTTAACAGTATATCTGAACCGGGCCATTTAGTCCCATAAAAAATAGTTTTATGGTGATTTTACAATAATAATCTATGCAGCTTTTTGCATTTGCAATTTATTTAACATGATCCGATTTCAATACATCATAATGACAATGCAATTTTAAGACCACCATAATTGCGTATTGTATTATCAACGATCTAGAATGTTGAACAGTCCGCTTCGGCTGATTTTT
>JADFYX010000033.1 GCA_015232795.1 Magnetococcales bacterium | reverse complement strand
TATTTGACTGCGCAAGAAATTGATATGATTGGCGCGCGATATAGGATTCGAACCTATGACCTTTGGCTCCTGAGGCCAAAAGACCACATTTCTGCATATTTCCAAATCTTGCCGAACACCGTAAAAACAATAACTTATTAAATTATATATTGCTTGACGTTGCCGTAAAAAGCCTGTAGCTTCATTCCTACTGGGTACTATGTGGGTACTAGAAATTTCATAAAGTATTCAGGAACCATGCTGGTTTGAGTGTTGTTTTGGGTATTTGAAATCTTCATTTGGGTACTAGAGATATGAAAATCAAACTTACCAAGCGATTTATTGATTCTGCTAAAGCGGAAAAAGCCGGGGAAAAATCCAAACATCACGGCAAAATAATAGATACCTACTATTTCGATTCCGACTTGATCGGCTTTGGAATCAAAGTCACTCCACCTGGACGAAAGATATATTTTGTCCAATATCGCATTCACAACCGGAAACGGCGACTTTCAATAGGAACGCATGGCTCCCCCTGGACACCGGACACAGCCAGAACGGAGGCATCAAGGTTGCTTGGTATAGTCTCCCATGGTGGAGATCCAGCAGAAGATAAGCAGGAAGCTAAAAAGGTACTTACAGTTGCTGACCTTTGTGAACTCTATCTGGAAGAAGGCGCATTACATAAAAAGGAATCAACACTTTATGTGGATCGACGCAGGATTCAACGGCATATAGTCCCTGTCTTGGGTAAAAAGTTGGCGGATCGTATCACCCGTGCCGATATTGAAAGATTTCTGATTGCCGTAGCTGATGGAAAAACAGCAACCGATGTTAAAACAGGATTCAGGGGACGCGCTATTGTCAAAGGTGGTCAGGGTACAGCTAACAGAGCTTTTGCTCTATTGAGAGCAATTCTATCTTTTGCCGTTGGTCGTGGCATCCGTAGTGATAACCCAGCCTTCGGAATTAAGAAGTTCAAAGAGGGACGGAAAGACCGCTTTCTCTCTCAACAGGAGCTTGCCAGACTTGGAGCCACATTGAAAGAGGTTGAACAGGAGGGAGTCAACCCTATTGGTATAGCGGCAATACGGTTGATTATATTTTCCGGTTGCCGTAAATCCGAGATCCTTACCCTTGAGTGGAAGCACGTTGATTTTGAGAATATGTGTCTAAGGCTTCCAGACTCAAAAACCGGGTTCAAGGTGGTTCCATTGGGCGCACCAGCTATGGAGTTGTTATCGACACTCCCCCGCATCCAAGATAGCCCTTACGCCTTTCCGGGAGAAAAACCCGGTCATCATATTGTTGGTGTACCAAAAATCTTTAACAAGGTCAGAGAACGGGCAAAGCTGGAAAATGTGTCACTGCATACCCTGCGACATGCTTTTGCATCCGTTGGTGTTGGTGGCGGTGCTAGTTTACTTGTTGTTGGGGCCATCCTTGGACATTCCAGTGAGGCCATGACAGCTCGTTATGGTCATCTTGCCGCAGATCCCGTGAAACAGGCAGCGGAACGGATCAGTAACGACATAGCTGCTGCTATGAACGGCAAAACCAAAGAGAACGTTGTTCCTATGAAGGAGGCAGCACAATGAACTACCAAGAGCGTATTACCATTGAACCCAGTAAAAAAGGTGGCCGTCCCTGCATACGTGGTATGCGGATTTCGGTTTACAATGTCCTTGAAATGCTAGCTTCCGGCATGACGGAACAGGGGATATTGGAAGATTTCCCAGAGCTTGAAACAGAAGATATCCGGGCGTGTCTAGCCTATGCCGCAGAACGGGAGCATAAAGCTTTGCAGGTGTCGGCTGCATGAAGCTGTTTTTGGATCAGAATCTTTCCCGGCGAATGGCACCCATGCTCCAAGAGCGGTTTCCCGGTACCGTGAGCACGGCCCTGGCAAATATGAAGCGTTCATCTGACCGGGAGATATGGGAGTAGACCAGAGAAAACGGTTTTGTGATTGTTACCCGTGATTCTGATTTTCAGGATATGAGCGTGGTTCTTGGCTCTCCCCCACCGGTGATTCGGTTACTCATGAGGAACCCTTCCTGGCGGCATGTGGGGGAACGATTGTTGGAGATAGAGCCATCTATATTGGAATCCCTGGAAGCTGGGGAAATCGCCTATCTTGAGGTCTCTGATTGAGGCTTCAATACCACATTGCCTGGATAGGTTGATCCCCGACAAGGCCGCTTCCTTCACGGTTTTCCAGGCATATTTTTGAAGGATGTTTTGAAGGAAACATAACCAATGACAAAATCAAAAAACCCGGTACTTAATACCGATGCTCTTAAAATCCCAGTTGCAGAAAATGAAAAACAACCTGAATAAAAAGATTTAGAATCTACTGATGTTCTTAAAAAAATCCAAGTTGTAGAAAGTAAAAAACAACCTGTAATAAAAACAGCAAAATCAAGAAATTCAAAGTCTACTAACCTTCTAAAAATCCCGTTTAATGAACTAGGGATTGATGAAGATAAGCTATTAAACAAGCGTTTTAGTATGGCTTCTGCCTGTGAATTTGAAAATTGGCAAGGCAGGGAGCATGCAGGCGGTCATCAATGAATAGCTGGATGTTCTATAATCACCCCAAGATTATCCCTATGATTTAGTTTGCAGATGTAACAAAGACCGCTTGGAGAGATCCTGGCGGTTTTTTTAATGGTTTTAATGGAGATATGAGAGAAAAACGACTGATACCTTCCAGGTCAAACCAAACCGAAATCAATCCTGCTGGGTACTATGTGGGTATTATTAGATTTGAGCCTGAACAGCAATACAGCGTAACTATTTGATTTAATTGGCGCGCGATATAGGATTCGAACCTATGACCTTTGGCTCCGGAGGCCAACGCTCTATCCAGCTGAGCTAACCGCGCTTTTTGACTTTGCTTATTTACTTAAAATGAAGCGAAACTATATGGGGAATACCCCTACTTGTCAAACCCCTTGACCCCTATTTAATAAAAATCTTATTTGCCAAATCTTGACAAACTGCTCCTAACACTTATCCTAGGGATCGTAGCCCACGGAAGTATAGATGATGTAATCCATTGATTTACCAACTGTATTATGGGAATTATAGCCAACTTGCAGGTTTATGGCTTTTAGATATATACCATTGGTTTTCTTTAAATTTACCAATGCACATGCTTACAAATACTGTTTATCTACCTAATATATTTTGTATTAATTAGTAACTGTTTTTTTTCTGGCAAGGAGTGTTTTTCCACCATGAGTGAATTTATCAACCAAACTTCTGATAGCGACTTTGACAAAGATGTCATACAGGCAGATCTGCCTGTTTTAGTGGATTTCTGGGCAGAGTGGTGTGGGCCATGTAAACAAATTGGCCCTTTTCTTGATGAGTTAGCAGAAAAATACCAAGGAAAAATCAAGGTCTGCAAACTTAATATCGATCATAACCCCAACATACCGGGTCGTTATGGAGTAAGAGGCATTCCTACCTTGATGATCTTTAAAAATGGCAACATTGAGGCTACAAAAATTGGTGCATTACCAAAGTCACAACTTTTTGCTTGGGTTGAAGAGAACATCTAAATAAAAGCAACTCTCTATACGGTAATTTACAACAACACCTACAAAAGAATAAACATATACCTTTGTGGGTGTTGTTTTAGATACCATATAAACAAGCTATCCATCTAGAGAGTGCCGTTTACAAAACTCCCCTACTACTTCTGCATCCACACCTGCAACCCTCACCTGCTTTTCTCGTGCTTTGTGGCCCCTGACTATAGCTACACGTCCTTTGGCTATCCCAAACTCTTTGGCAATGAGTTGACACAGTGCTTTGTTAGCTGCCCCATCTACTGGCGGAGAGGTTAAAGCGATTTTTACTGAATCACCATGCATACCGATAATTTTAGCCTGAGAAGAGCGTGGTTGAACCCGTACTGCCAACAACCAATTATCCCCCTGCCACTGACCAAAACCAGTCATTTATTGCATCATTGCACCCATACCGGGCACAGCAAGAGAAAAAATAATCTCTTGTAAAAAAGAGAGCAAAAACATACAGAGAAAAGCAGCAACCAGAGGCGAGAGGTCAAGCCTGGCAACAGTAGGTATATAACGTCTTAAAGGCAGCACCACTGGCTCTGTTGCTTGAAAGACAAAAATAGTTAACGGATGGCGAAGATCAAGAGCTGATCGCTTACCACTACGAAAGGTGTGCCAGGAATAGACATGAAATCCAGCTCTTACAAAAAGAACCAACAGATAGAAAGTACCGAGAAGATGGACAACCCCCAATATTTCAACAAATAGTGCTGAGCCACCACCTCCCCCCATACCACCACGCAGAAGCGTGACCAAAAACCGCTCAAGCATTTGAATGCCAAAAAGCGCGACAATAGGAGAGAGATCAAGACCTCCTATAGATGGAATAATCCGTCGCATAGGTATGAGTACCGGGTCAGTAAAGCGCACTAAAAGCTGCACAATAGGATTATATGGATCTGGGTTAACCCATGAGAGCAGCACCCTAATGACAATAAGCCAGATATACATCCCTAAAATAACTTCTACAATGGTGGCTAAAGAACCAAGGATACCCATATGTTTTTTCCTACCTCTTTTAATCTACAAATTAGTCAAATTTTCCTAGTTTAAAACAGTATATCTAGGACTATTTACTCAACTCAACACTCCGTTGCCAAGCAGCTCTCACCCCATCAATTAAAGCACTCCGCAGCCCTGAACGCTCCAACTGTGCTATAGCTGCAATGGTTGTACCTCCAGGAGATGTCACTTGGTTTTTTAAAACTGCAGGGTGCTCCCCACTCTCATCAATTAATCTGGCAGCACCAATCAATGTTTTAACCGCCAACTTATCAGCCAACGGCCTTGGTAGCCCACAAGAAACCCCACCATCGGATAAAGCCTCTGCGATTAGATACACATAAGCCGGGCCAGAACCTGAAAGTGCCGTTACCCCGTCCATCAACCCCTCATCGCTCACTTCATCTACATCACCAACTGCTGCCATTATCTTACGGGCTAAATCAAGTTTAGACTCTGGCAAATCTTTATCTGCAAACAGTACCGACACACCTGCTCCAATTAAAGCGGGAGTATTTGGCATAACTCGGACTATGGGTTGCCCACTGGTTAAGCCGCGCCCAAGGGTAGCCATTGAGACCCCAGCAGCAATAGAAATCACCAGAGTCTCTTTATTTATAATAGGAGCAATCTCCTCTAAAACCGCTGGCACAACACCCGGTTTTACCGCCAAGAGTACAACATCAACCCCCTTGACAACAGCAGCAGAGCTTGTAGAAACCAATACCCCAAACTGTTTGGATAGTTGTTCTTGTTTTTCTGGGTTTGGTTCACAAATTTTGATATTTTTGGCAACCACACCAAAATACAACAACCCTTTGAGCAGAGCTTGGGCCATATTTCCCCCACCAATAAAGGTGATGGTTTTGTTCGTCAACATAATTACGTATCCTTCAGTGTTACATATTTTTTTAAAAAGTTTGTAGCATATATTTAAAAAATATATTCCTGCTATCAGCAAACTAACGACGTTGCACCCTGCCAGGAGATCGTCCATGTAATTTATTTATAACATCCCTAGCTCTATTAGCTTGATCAAAATCCGCAAACGGCCCTACCCACACTCGCATATAATTATTACCATTAATCAAAATATTCTGAATACTAGCCGTATAACCCATCATCCTCGCCTCTTCCAACGCTTTGTTAGCATTTTCAAGTTGTTTAAAGGAGGCCATTTTAAACATATATCTGACATCTGAATCTGTTGTGCTACTATTATACATCTCTCTTTTTGGTAAATTTGTAAGATGCCGTTGCATGGTTAATTTAACTTTATCTCTTTTTTCCTCAAAAACTTCATCCTCTTGCGCTGCTATAACTTCATCCTGTTGTGCTGCTATAACTTCATCCTGTTGTACTGCTATAACTTCATCCTGTTGTACTGCTATAACTTCATCCTGTTGCTCTGCTATATCATCATACTGTTGCGCTGCTATAATTTTGTCATTTTTTACCTGGGCTTTTTTTAATACCGCAACCACTGTTTTGGCTAGCTCTGCCTGTTGTGATAGAGTTTGCACATATTGTTTTTGGGTTTTTAATCTTTCCATTTGTTGGCGGGCACCATAGAACCAAGGTGGCTTGGGTCCACTTTTGTTGATAATAATTTCAAACCACTTTTTTGCCATTTCCACTCTGCCCTGCAATGCTGCCCACTCACCAAATATAAAGGTAGAGAGACTCTCACGCTCACCTCGGATAACATCATCTTTAGTCGCCCGCGCCATATCTAACACCTTATAGGACTCTCCTAGCCCCATTAGATAAGCCGACATCTCACCACCCCATGTGTTTCTTGTAATTACACCGCCATTCTCAATAAAGGTATTTTGTAAAGGTTGCCCAAGTCGCGCCCGCGCCAAATAGAGCCAAAACCTACTCTCAATATCTTTGGGGTTGAGTTTCACAACTTTTTCCAGATCAATAGCTGCCTCGTCAAATCTCTCTAAAAGATAGAGAGCTATACCACGATGGGCAATGGCTATGGATTTATCCCCTTCATCAAGACGAATAGCTTCATAAAAATCCCCCACTGCCTGCTGATAGTGTCCAAGGCGCATTTGGCTCCGCCCACGGTGCATATAGACCAGAGGAAATGTTCTGTTAAAGCGGATAAAAGTGCTAAAATCGTCAACTGCCTTTTCATAGCGATACAAAATGGCGTGGATTCGACCACGATTATAGTATCCCCAAGGATGGGTAGGTTTTAGTTCAATGGCACTGTCAAAATCAACAATAGCAGCATCATACTGACCTAGCCGAGCTTTAGCCAAGCCACGGTTTTGTATTGAGAGAAAATCTGAAGGTTTTAGGGCAACAGCAACATTTAAATCAGAAACCGCCCTTGCAAAGTTACCATAAGTAAGGTAGGCGATGCCCCGCATACGATAGACAGATTGCTGGTCTGACTTTAAAAAAAGAGCCTGATTACAATCTTGTATAGCCTTGAGGTTTAATTTACGGTCTTTTTTAACAAGGCTGACTTTATAGCGAGAAGCACAGAGACCAGAATAAGCAGAAACCAGTTGCAGATTAGTTGCAATACCAGGCTGTAAAGCCAGGCTAAAATAGTTGATAGCCTGTTGGATATCTTTACCAACCAAGGAGTTGGCACCTTGCTTAAGCAAATCATCTACATCATCAGCCAAAGCAGAACCACAAACAAAAATAAAGCTTATCAACAACGCAATATTGCAAAAAATTTGTCTCATAGTGCGCCTCTTATTATAAAACACCATAGGAGCTGCCCTTAACACATAAAGCACAAAGTATGACCTTTTAACCTAGATTCGGCAGTTGTCGCCACGCACCTGACGCAAGCTATTGATTCACCTAGCATATCAGGGGAAAGTCTTATCACCAACAAGGTGATCGCGATTTCCCCTGATACACTTGATAAACCAATATCTTGCGCCATGCACGCACCGCCAACTGCCGAATCTAGGTTTAAAGCCGTGAACCAAACAGAGCGCTGCCAACTCGCACCAAGGTTGCCCCCTCCTCCACTGCCACGGTATAATCATGGCTCATACCCATGGATAGCTCGGTCATCTCCACCCCGGGAATCTGCAACCTTTTTATGGTAGCTGCAAGCTCTGCCAACTCTTTAAAATAAGGCCTGGCCCCTTGCGGATCTTGGGTTGCAGGTGGCACTGTCATCAAACCCTTTATTTGCACCCCATCAAATGCAGCCATCTGGGAAATAGCATCTATAGTGTCACCGGGTGGCAGTCCATTTTTTTGTACCTCGCCACCGATATTTACCTGAATCAAAATAGGCAAGGGGCGGATAGTTAAAGCTCTGCTGCTCAACTCTTGTGCTAGAGAGACAGAATCTACACTGTGCACCATTGCGAACAGCTTTACTGCGATTTTAACTTTATTACGCTGCAATGGGCCAATAAGGTGCCACTCAATACCATCCCTTCCTTGGGCATCACCACCAGCGGCAACCAGAGGAATTTTTTCCCGCGCCTCCTGCACCCGGTTTTCACCAAACAGACCTTGACCTTCAGCTAATGCAGATAGCACAGCCGAAGCTGGCTTGGTTTTAGAAACCGCAACCAAACGCACACTATCTGCATTACGTCCAGATTTTTCACATGCTAATTTAATCTGCTCACGGATATTGCGTAGATTTTCAGAAACGATTCCCACAAAGACCCCAAAAATATAATATTATAAATAGATCTGCCCATTATGGATGATTGCAACGGTTAGGTCTAGGAACACCATTTTACTCTTTCTTTCTCGTAACATCCGTAGCAAGGCATTATCCCATATTTTAAGAGACGACAACTCCTAGAACCGCCGACCTAACAGCTCCTGTGGCCGCAGGTACAGATGAGGTCAACCCTTTTAAGGTACGGATGGCAAACCATGCAAAACATTGGCTCTCTAAAGAGTCAGAATCCACCCCTAAATCACCGCTAACAACCATCTCTACTGTTGGCAATTCATTGCTAATCATCTCTAATAACGTAGGATTTTTTGCTCCACCGCCACAAAACACCAAACGATATGGCTTTGTAGATAATAACTCCTGACAAGCCATTGCTACAGTTACGGCAGTAAAACGGGTTAAAGTCGCCAAACCATCATTGCTCACCATATTTGGGAATATGGCTAAAAATTTATCCAAATACTCAGCACCAAACACCTCACGACCAGTTGATTTTGGAAATGAGCGGGTAAGATATTCATGTTCCAACAACCAAGCCAAGGCTTTTTGATTGACCTCTCCTGCTTTAGCACCCATTCCATCTAAATCAAACAGCCCTTTCTCATCACCTCCACCAGCAATTTTGCCAACTAAAAGATCAATCAAGGTGCTAGCTGGCCCGGTATCTCCGGCAACAAGAATATCACCAGCCTTAGAAAGAATAGTTAAATTTGCAATCCCCCCCAAATTAAGTATAGCGGTGGCCTTACCTTCTGTTTTAAAGATTGCTTTATGAAATAACGGCACCATAGGTGCGCCCTCACCACCTTGCGCCATATCTGCTTTGCGAAAATCGGCTATGGTTTTAATTCCGGTTCTGGCAGAGATGATGGCAGGGTTTGCAATTTGCAGAGTAAAATCTGGGGGACGATGCCGGATGGTCTGACCGTGGCTACCTATCACATCAATTTGCGATGGAGTAAGACCAGCAGCCTTACAAGCTCCCAAAGCTGCATTGGCAAATAACTCTCCCAACTCTTTATCCAAGCGTCCCATTCTATCTATCTCATCAGGACCGGGGTGGTATAGAGCAAGCACCTCTTGTCGCACCATTTCTGGGTAGGGGTTCTCGGTAAAAGCCAGCAACTCTGGTACGCCCTCACCATCACTGCGAATAACCACAGCATCAATTCCATCTGCCGATGTGCCGGAAATCAAACCTATTGCAACTAAAGAATCACTCATAAACTACCCTAGAAACCATCAAATTTTATTAATATATAACTGTTTAAGATCTCTCCATGCACTATTGTTCTTAATCATGTTATGATTTAGCTTGGTTATATGTAAAATATCTTAATCAAATTGGACAAAAAAACATGAAATCAGTAGATGAGCAGATGGCGATTATTCGCCGTGGTAGTGCAAATATTATCTCCGAAGAGGAGTTGGCAAAAAAACTGGCTAAATCTATTGCGAACGGCAAGCCACTGCGGATCAAAGCCGGATTTGACCCTACCGCACCTGATCTCCATCTTGGGCATACTGTGTTAATACAAAAGCTGCGCCAGTTCCAAGAGTTAGGCCACCATATTCTGTTTTTAATAGGAGATTTTACCAGCCTTATTGGTGATCCTACAGGAAAAAATGAGACCAGAAAACCTCTAAGCAAAGAACAGATAGCCATTAACTCCGAAACCTATAAAGAGCAGGTGTTTCGCATACTAGACCCTGACACTACCGAAGTAGTTTATAATAGCGAATGGATGGGAAAAATGAGCTCTGCGGATATTATCCATTTATCCTCCCAACACACAGTTGCCAGAATGTTGGAGAGGGATGATTTTAGCAAACGCTATAAAGAGAACCGCCCCATAGCCATTCATGAATTTCTCTACCCTCTAATACAAGGGTATGACTCGGTCGCTCTAAAATCTGACGTTGAACTAGGAGGGACCGACCAGACCTTTAACCTGTTGGTGGGAAGAGAGCTACAGAAAAATGCCAATCAAGAACCCCAATGTGTTCTCACCATGCCAATTTTAGAAGGTCTGGACGGTGTGCAAAAAATGTCCAAAAGCCTGGATAATTATATCGGAATACGTGATCCGGCTTCAGAGATTTTTGGCAAAACCATGTCCATATCCGATGATTTGATGTGGCGTTATTATGAATTACTATCTAACCTTTCATTAGAAGAGATTGCCACCCTGCATAAAGATGTAAACGATGGGGCCCAACACCCTATGGAGGTTAAAAAACAGCTAGCCGGGGAACTTACAGCCCGCTTTCACGATGCTGACACATCCAGACAAGCCCGCAACGAATTTGAAGCTCTGTTTAAACGCAAAGAGACACCGGACGAGATTGTTGAGGTGGAACTAAAAGCCAGCCAGGATGGTGGCTTAGGTCTAGCCGCAGCCATGCGAGAGGCAGGATTGGTTAACTCAAACGGCGACGGCATGCGTATGATACGCCAAAACGCCGTCTCCATTGATGGAGAAAAAACCACAGACACCAGAAGAATTTTAAAAATTGGTGAACGTATCTTATTAAAAGTAGGAAAACGTAAATTTAGTTATGTTAATATTGTAGAATAATATTTTAGGTATAGTACCAAGCCCGATAGCACCTAAAAACACAAACAGATAAAGCCCACTCTAACAGTGGGCTTTATCTATAATTGTTAATCAATCAAATACGAAAAACAGGCTAAAAACTAACTTGCTGCACCTTCAGCCATACCGTACTTACGTTTAAACCGTTCAATACGTCCTGCTGTATCTACCAATTTATGTTTTCCAGTATAAAAAGGGTGACAACTAGAGCAGACACCTAGAATCTGATCACCACCTGTTGAGCGGGTTTTAATTACGCTGTTGCAACCAGTACAGGTAAAGGTCACATCCTCATATTTTGGGTGTATATCTTTTTTCATCGTTTTATCCTTCTTTCTTCGTCAGTTATTCATGCTCTCAAAAAACTCGGCATTATTCTTGGTTGCTTTCACTTTGTCCAGTAAAAAACTCATAGAGTCTTGTGGACCCATGGGTAGCAAGACTCTGCGCAAGACCCACAATTTTTTCAACTCTTCTGCTGTAGTAAGCAATTCTTCTTTACGTGTGCCAGATTTGGCGATTTCAATAGCAGGGAAAATACGCTTGTCAACAAGCTTACGATCCAGATGCAACTCCATGTTGCCAGTACCCTTGAACTCTTCAAAAATAACCTCATCCATCCGAGAGCCAGTATCAACCAAAGCTGTAGCAATAATTGTTAGCGAGCCACCCTCTTCAATGTTACGGGCTGCACCAAAAAAACGTTTTGGTCTGTGTAGAGCGTTGGCATCGATACCACCAGACAACACTTTGCCGGAAGAAGGAGCCACGGTGTTATATGCTCTGGCAAGACGGGTAATAGAGTCTAGCAGAATAACCACATCCAATTTATGCTCTACCAACCGCTTGGCTTTTTCAATTACCATTTCTGCTACTTGCACATGGCGTGTTGCAGGTTCATCGAAGGTAGAGGCGACAACTTCGCCTTTTACCGAACGACGCATGTCCGTAACCTCTTCAGGTCGCTCATCAATTAGCAAAACCTGAAGATATACCTCAGGATGGTTCTCGGCAATAGCGTGGGCAATACTCTGCATCAGCATGGTTTTACCAGTCCGGGGCTGGGCGACAATCAAACCCCGCTGCCCCTTACCAATAGGACAGACCAGATCAATAACCCTAGTCCCCATATCCTCACTAGGAGCACCATCAACCTCCATAATCAACCGCTCATCAGGATAGAGAGGGGTTAGATTATCAAAAAATATCTTGCCACGAGACTTGTTTGGAACCTCATAGTTAATCTTTTCCACCCGCAACAGGGCAAAATAACGCTCGCCCTCTTTTGGTGAGCGAATCTGACCCTCAATTACATCACCAGTACGAAGACCAAAACGGCGAATTTGTGAGGGAGAGACATATATATCATCTGGTCCCGGCAGATAGTTGGTATCTGGCGCACGTAAAAAGCCAAAACCATCTTGCAGAACCTCTAAAACACCTTCGCCATAAATCTGCCCTTTATTGGCACTCTCTGCCTTTAAAATGCCGTACACCAACTCCTGACGGCGCATTCCGCTCATCCCTTCCACCTTTTTTTCAATAGCCAAGGCGGTAAGGTCGGCGACAGCCATCATTTTTAAGGTCTTAAGATTCATGATAGGCGTATTTTCGCCATTTTTTACAATATTATCAGACCTGTCAGACCTATTATTAACACTCCCAGATTTATCAGTAACAGTCTCAGATTTTTTAGGAGATGCCTCCAATTTTTTAGGTGAAGTCTTCACAACCTCAGCAACCTCAGCAACCTTCGAGAGAGTCTCTGATTTTTTAGAGGTGGTCTCTGGTTTTTTTGAGAGAGTCTCTGATTTTTTAGAGGCGGTCACAGATTTTTTAGAGAGGGTCTCAGATTTTTTAGAGAGGGTCTCTGAATCACTAGAGAGGGTCTCTGAATCACTAGAGAGGGTCTCTGTTTTTTTTGGGGATTTTTTTGTGGGCATGTCTCTAACGTCTGATTAGGGGGGTTTGTGGATAATTGAGGAACCGTATGGTTGAACAGTAAGCCAGTTTAAATATTTAATAAATGCAAGTAGAAGTTACGCCACTCAAATTTATGGATGACTAGTCAGGTGATAACCTTCATTAGATGAAACATTAATTTTTATTATGAAATTACAAGCTAGACTAAACCTACAAAAGCCTGCAAGAAGATAATGAGATGGTTATTTGCGTCAAAATTCAAGAAATCGCTTCAACTTCCAAATGAGAACCTATGCTCCAACGGCCTTAAAGTCAATAAATTTTTCATTGTTTTGCTGGAGCCAACCAATAATATCACTGTTTGAGTTTATCATAGTAATTAAAAAACGGTATTCTTTTAGCCTGTGAGCGATTGGTATGGAATATCTGAGAAATTTTTCATGTGTGACATGGAAAAATGTTGAGTCCGAAAAATTTATTTTACTTGTTTTCTTACGGAGGTCATCATTCCATTTGAGATATTTTCCTATGTTGAATTCAGGGTCTTTTATT
>JADFYX010000339.1 GCA_015232795.1 Magnetococcales bacterium | reverse complement strand
GATTCAGGAAAGCCATCCCTTTTTGGTAAACCATCAAAGAGCCGGAAACAAAGGCCAGTTGTGATGATAAGAAGCCAGATTGTAAACATGGAGAGTATAAACTTTCTCTTGCTAATAATCTCACTATTTCTAAAAGGAACTTCAATGAATTTCCAGGAAATTAGACTCAGAGTGAAAATTAACGGGATAAACCAATAGTTTAAGTGTGTAGGTAACTTGCCTAAATTGGCGAATCTGGAGAAAACCAAAATAGGAACATGCCATAGATATAATGAGTATGAAATCAGGCCAATACCAACTAAAATTTTGCTAGATAATATATCTGTAATCAACTCTCCTGGTTTACAAAACCAAATTAGAATGATTGTGCCAAGTATCGGTATTAAGGTGAAGAATGAAGGATGTTGAATATCTTTATTATAAAAAATAAATGTATATGCAATTAAAAAAATCCCGATTGTTGGCATTACAGCATCAAATATTTTGTTGTGTGGACGACCAACTTCCATCTCAATCTTTGCCACAACAGCTCCAGACAATAGCTCCCACCCTCTTCCAGGCAAAAGATAAAAAGCGGCTTCAGGAGCAATATAATCTCGGCTAAACCAGTCAGCAAATACCAGAGAACCTATAAAAGCAAAAGTCAATATGGATAATAAATACTTTCTTGTATATTTCCAGCAGATGATCAAAAAGAACGGAAAAATGACATAAAATTGCTCTTCTATAGCCAAACTCCATGTGTGCAACATAGGTAAGAAATCATTAGAAGGAGCAAAATAACCACTATTCTGCCAAAAGACAAAATTGGAAAGAAATGTAGATATTGCTAGGAGTGATAAACCATAAGCCTCAAGTTGAGCCCCTCCCATGGTGAACCATGCAAAAAAAATGGAGAGAAAAACTATCAGGCTGATTACTGGCAAGATACGCCTAGCTCTACGCTCATAAAACTTAGACAATGAAAAAGTGCCGTCTTCTTTAAGTTCTCTTAATACGATAAGAGAGATAAGATACCCAGATATAACAAAGAAAATATCAACCCCGTAGTATCCTCCCTTAAGAAAGAAACTCATGTGATAAAAAATAACGGATACAACAGCAAGGGCTCTTAAACCGTCAATTTCTGGTCGATATGCTAAACCTGAACTTCCTAAGGAACTCATTAGTAACACTCCTTTGTGCCTACTCTACAGTTGTATAAACAGTAAAACTAGATTCGGCAGTTCCGTTTGTCTGCGTAAAAAACTGTCCAGAATAAGGGTTGCCACTTCAAAATTCTGTGGCGACTTATTTTGAAAAATGATGGTGTTGAATTAGTCAATTATGACCTCTCTTTGGTCAACTTTGTGTATCACTTTTCGAAAAAAGCTCAAAAAAAAGGGATTTCATTGTTCTGAAATCCCTAATAACGCATTGTAATATAAAGTTATATTGGTGCGGATGGCCGGAGTCGAACCGGCACGGCGCAAGCCACAGCCCCCTCAAGACTGCGTGTCTACCAGTTCCACCACATCCGCGTGTCAATCAAGAGAAGGATGAGACCCTACCAAAGCACACTAGGTAAATGCAATGTTTTTCCTTCTAAGAGTGCTGGCTTGGACTCTTTATCTCTTAAAATGTGGTAATAATGGCAGTTTCAAATTTAAGATTTATAGTTCTTTTTCTAATACTATCAAGCTTCTGAAGGCCATGAATCTACCCAAGAACGGTAAAAGAAAATTTTCTAGTTTTAATAGAGTCGAGGTGGCAAAGTTTGGTATGAGACTCCATGACTGATAACCACCGGATAGGGGATAGACAAACAAGCTTAAAGGTTGCACTTTTTTAATATGTAATGTGGGAAATTTAGCTATAAAAATCTCTGGGTTTTTGTGAAATATCAAGGTGGGAATGGCCGAGTTGCTATCAAAAGGGTCTTTATTTTGTTTTGCTGGGTTTTTCTTTTGTTGCCAGGGATCATCATGCATAAGCACAGGTTCATGATGAAAATTTGAGTAGAAAAACTCGCTAACTGGAGACATATATGGCTCCACCATAACAATACGTCCCCCAGGGGTTAATACATTTTGCGCCTCTTTAAAAAAAAGGCCAGGATTCTCTATGTGGTGAAGTACATCAAACATGACAATGTTATCGAAGCTCTCATTGGCAAATGGAAGAGCTTGAGCGTCAGCCAACAGATCTACCCATGGCACCGGGAGAATGTCTGTGGTAACGACATTGTTAAAAACCCCTTTTATATCTCCAGAACCACCACCTATCTCTAAGGTTGCTCCTGGATTACATGCAGCAGTCAGACGGGCGTAGAGATCTTTGTAGATCTTGCGTAGAACTGGTTTTTCCTGCCAACGCAGTTGTCGTTCATTTAGTGTTGTATCACTCATCTATTTTTAACATAGGCAGTTGCATTGCAAGATGCCCCATCAGATAAGAATTTAACCACAGCCAATTTCTAATAGCCGTTTGCCTTTGGAGATGAGAAATTGCCAATACGCAAAGTTTCCGACTCAAAATTTTGTTAATGATTCCTGGCAAAAATACTACGCATAAAAAACAGGGCTGCCAGCAACAGGGGAGGCCAATACCAAATTGCATCTACACCAGAGGTGACCATCACCGCACCTCCTAAAAATAGTCCAGCTCCCATAATTGCAGAAGCTTGACGACGAAAGCCAAGATGAATATGGCGTTCAAGTTTTTCCAGTGAATCTGAGTTGAGATTTACAACAAGCCGATCATTTGCCAGTTTATCCACACTGTTGAATATCATCTCTGGCATAAGCATTGAGGCGTGAGTAACCCGTTTTATCTGTATGGCAGCATTTTTAATCTGTCCACGGGGTCCAAGGTTTTCCATCATCCATTCGCGGATGAGGGGTTCAGCTAAAAACCACATGTTTAAATCAGGATTAATCTCCCGGCCTACCCCTTCCAAGGTGATCATGGTTTTTTGTAAGAGTAGCAGATGTGGATGCACCGACATGTTAAAGCGTTCTGTAACCTTAAACAGTTTAGCTAGCAATCGCC
>JADFYX010000338.1 GCA_015232795.1 Magnetococcales bacterium | reverse complement strand
TTATTTCAAAATATAAACCAGCGTCCATAAAGGTGTTGGCAGAACTTACAAACAGGCAAGAGTCCAACATATCACGGGATTTGAAAGCACTTGAAAAATATAAAATTATTAAACTAACTAAAAGTGGCAGAACAAAAAAACCTGTTTTCCCATTTAGTAAAATTGTTACCGAACATTTTATGGCTGATGAAGACTACACAAAAGTAAATATGATTTAGAACTTCATAGAGATTGAGACTTTTATTCCCCAGACTTCTTTTGAACTAATCGCATTAGATCATCAGAAAGCCATAATCCGGCATCTTTCATAGCCATCATAGGTGCAACAACAGATTTTATGATTCCTCGACATTTTGCCAGAATAAGCAAGCCCATAGTCCCAAGGGTTTTGATTTCAAATATGGCAGCACATCGCCTTGCAGCACGATCATCAATTATAGTTCTGATGGGGTGATTTTCAGAGTCAAATTAAACTCTAGTATTCAAATATTTCTTGAACTTTGATGGTTGAGTTGCGTATAATCAGTTATACCCTATAAGAAATTTTCAGGGGTATAACCAGATAGGGTCATTATGTTTATCCGACTATCACTGCCTACACAGACTCTTATTGCCGAATTGATTGGAGAGGCTCGATACTTGGAGTCTTCTAGAAAGCTGGGGATGCAAGGGGGATCTTTTTCGAAAAAATCTGTTAAAGGAACCTACCAATATTATTTTAAATATTATGCTTTTTCTGGTAAAAGGAGAGAGTGTTATATAGGCTCGGATAGTGACTCGACCCATCTTTTTATTAAGAAACACAAAGAGGGTGCAAAGCACTTTTTAGAAGAAAAAAAAAGAGTTAGAGAGTTGACTAAAATGGTCATCGCAGGAGGTGTTATTGTGTTTGATCGCTCTACGTATAGTATTATTGAAGCTTTGGGAAACCAAGGTGTTTTTCGTTCGGGTGGTGTTCTTATAGGGACACAAGCATTTATTGCTATTTGTAATTTATTGGCTATCAACCCCACTGGCACTGGAATGAAAACCCATGACATTGATATTGTAAAAGAAAAGCGGATTACAGTTGCAGCAGGTGACACACCTATTTCTGTAGTGGACACCTTAACTGCTTTGAATATGGGCTTTACTCCTATTCCACCATTCAACCATAAAGAGCAACCAACATCTTATCGCTCCAAAACAGGAATCAGCATCGATTTTATGGTTCCAATGACAGGAAAACATAAGGTGGGAGTTGTAAAAATCCCTACATTTGGTGTTCATGCTCAACCTTTGCGCTATCTTGATTTTTTGATAGAAGAGACAATAGATGCTCCAGTATCATCCAACAGCAAGACAGTTTTGGTAGTTGTACCAGACCCTAGTAGATTTGCCTTTCACAAACTGATTGTGGCTTCCAAACGACCTGTCATAGATACTGTGAAGATTGCTAAGGATGTAGCCCAAGCAGCGGTTCTTTTTGAATTTTTACTAACGGAGAGACCAGATGATCTTGAGGCTACGTTTCAAAGTCTAAAAGATAGGGGAAAAAATTGGGTTAAAAATTTTGCAAAGGGTTTAAATAAGATGCACCGCAAGAATCCTAAAATAGCCAAAACGATTAATGATAAGTTTTTGGGTTAAAAAAAATAACTCACATCACACCCAAAACTGCTCTTTTACAAATATTTATCTATAAACCCAGCCTCATCCAATACCTCCACCCCCAACTCTTGGGCTTTTTTTAGTTTTGACCCGGCTTTTTCTCCTGCTACTAGCAAGCCTGTGCGTTTGGAGACGCTGCCGGAAACTTTTGCTCCCAGGGATTCCAGGCGGGCTTTGGCTTGTTGACGGGTCAGCATTTCCAGGGTTCCGGTTAGGACTACTGTTACCCCTTCTAGGGGTCTTGCACCGTCGGTTGTGGCGTTCTCTTCTACCTGCCACCAGTTGCTATCTTCAACTTGTTGTAATTGGCTTATTACCTCTTGGTTGTGGGGTTCTTGGAAAAAATTTATGAGGGATTCTGCAACAACGCTGCCGACATCGGCAGCACCTTGCAGAGCCTCTTGATCGGCTTCGGCTAATCTTTGCCAGGTTTTAAAATGGCGGGCTAGGTTTCTTGCGGTAGTCTCTCCCACCTCTTTTATGCCCAAGGCGAATAAAAATCGACTTAAATCCCGGTTTTTACTGGCGGTAATTCCAGCTAGGAGATTATTTACTGATTTTTCTCCCATTCGTTCCATATTGAGAAGTTTGCGAAGATTATCTTCGTTTTTTTCTAAGTTGTATAAATCTGCAACTGAGCCAATGAGACCATTTTCAAGAAGGCTAGCCACCAACTTATCACCCAAGCCATCAATATCCATAGCCCTTCTGGCAACAAAATGTTTAATTGCCCCAAGACGTTGGGCAGGACAACTCAACCCTCCACCACACCTTGCAACTACCTCACCTTGGGGCCATATAACCGCTGCATCACAAACCGGGCATGTAGTTGGAGGTATAAATTCTGTTGCGGTAGAGGGGCGTTTTTCTTTGATGATTCTCACCACTTCCGGTATTACATCTCCAGCTCTGCGCACCATAACCCAGTCCCCAACCCTAACCTCTTTTCGGGCTAACTCTTGAAAATTATGCAGGGTGGCGTTGGTCACCATCACCCCTCCCACATTTACCGGGTTGAGCCTTGCTACTGGAGTTAATGCTCCCGTTCTGCCAACTTGAATATCGATGGCAGATACTGTTGTTGTAACCTCTCTTGCGGGAAATTTATGGGCCAAGGCCCAACGGGGAGCACGAGCGACAAAACCGAGCTTTTCCCTATCTGCAAAGAGATCTACCTTATAAACCACCCCATCAATTTCATAGGGCAGAGCATCCCGTTTTTTCTCCAACTGTTTATAAAATGTCAGACAACCTGCCACACCTTCAACTACACCTCCTTCTGGGCAGATTGGAATACGCCACTCTTTTAATAGAGCATTCAACTTACTATGGCTATGGGGTTTTCCCCCTCCAAACCACTCACCAATGCTATGAAAATAGAAT
>JADFYX010000337.1 GCA_015232795.1 Magnetococcales bacterium | reverse complement strand
ATATCTGCTGGATCAAAACCTAGTTCCATGATTATCTACCACCCTTTTCGTTACCGGAATTTCCCGGTTTATCGGGAGTGGGCATGACAATATTGGCACTGAGTTTAAAATTTCTGAGTTTGTTATTGGAAAATAGCATAGCTTCAAAAAAGCGTATGTTGTTGCAACTCCCAAGACTGCGTAAGGAGTTGATTGCTTTAAAAAAGAGAGAGGAAAAAGCTGCTCGTAAGCTCCCTTCTAAAAAAGAGATTCCCGCTCTATTGACCGATATTTCCAACGCAGGACACGAACAGGGGTTGGAGTTTACCCTTTTTGCTCCCAAGCCTGAACTACCTGTCAATGTCTATGCCAAAGTTCCTGTAGAGATAAAAGTACGTGGTCCCTATCATGAGACCTTGCTCTTTATGAATCAGGTGGCGAGACTCTCGCGGATTGTCACGTTTTCAAATATAAATATGAAACCAAAAGGCGATATTTTACATACACAAGCTTGGGTTACAACCTATCGATTTTTGGATCTGGATAAACGGCCGGCAACCAAAAGGGGGAGAAAATGAGCAATTTTTATCCTTACTTTTTACGCTATAGGTTAAATATATTGCTCTGTCTGGCAATTTTGCTGCTACCTTGTTCATTTGCCAAGGCTGAAGCCAACAAAGCTGCTAATGAACCAACTTTAGAGGAAAAAGCTCCTTACATATATGAAGCCCAGGGCAAACGTGACCCATTTCAAATTCCCATGGGTATCGGTATGCGTCCTGAGGAGGAAAGCACATTGCTTGGCGTTGAGAAAAAACCTGTGCGAGTTCCTGAATATTTAGAACAGTTTCAATTGGATAGTTTAAAATTGGTGGCAATTCTTTTTCACATAGAAGGCCAGCAATCTGCAGCTATGGTTCGAGATCCAGAGGGTAAGGGGCATCTGATTCATGTTGGTCAATATATCGGTGTAAATGAAGGGCAAATTTCTCAGATAAGTGATGGTGAAGTGACAATTATTGAGCCAACTCCTAAACTTACAAATAAAGCACGTACCATTACTCTGCGGTTGCATAATAAGGATGGAAAATGAGAGTTAAGAGACAATATCCTTGGCATACTCTGCTAGCTATTACACTGCTTGTTGTCCCACTTTTTGTTGCTGGTTGCAAAACCACCGATGAGAGCAAAAAATGGGATGGTTTGAGTGGCAATGAAAAAAACAGCAAACTTGATGGGATTAATATTTCGCGGATGGTTCATATCCAGACCCAACAAGGGGAAAAAATCTCCTTGGCTTCCAACAAACCCCTGACCTATCAGGTGTTTCGTTTAGGCAATCCCAACAGGGTGGTATTGATTTTTCCCAAGGCAACCTTGGGACCCACAATCCAACCCACTGTTATTCGTGATAGCACATTGACGGGCCTGTTTCCCTCAGAGGAAAAATCAGGGGGTAGTCGCATTGAAGTGACCCTAAAAAAGCCGTTGGAGTATGAGGTCAAAGAGCGTGATGATGGGCTGGATATTACCTTTCTCACTGGCAAAAAACTGCTGCTTGATGCAAAACCCCGCATCGATAATTTGGCGATTAATCATCAACAAAACAGCACAGAATTGCGAATGTTAGGTGAGGGAAAAGTAGACACAACTCCCAAGGTCTTTCGCTTAAACAACCCTCCCCGGCTTGTTGTGGATATGGTTGGGGTAGAAGGTCCAGCACATGGTCGGCGTTTTGTTGTTAACTCTCCCTATGTGCTAAATGCTCTTTTAATGGGAGGTCCGCAGAAAACCAGGTTGGTGGTGGAGCTAGTTGATGCAATAGTCGGTTATCAGGTAGAGCAGGAGGCAGGGATGCCGGTGATTCGCCTTGGTCATCAACTCAACAGTGCCCAAGATCCGAAAGCTGGAAAACAACCCACTCAAAATGGCGTATACAAAGTGCAATTTACCCGTGACGGGCCAGGAGCGTTGGTGCGTTTGCTGCTCAATAACCGTGGTGGGCCATTAAAAACTCGCCGTGAAGGGGGGAAACTATTTCTCTCTTTAGCCAATACACCTGTAGCTAAATCGCTGTTACGGCGCATGGATGTTCGCTCTTTTGGTGGCCCGGTGTTGTATGTTGATACCCAAAGCCTGGAGGAGAGTGCATTAGTGGTGGTGACTCTGGATAAAATTGGTAGTCGTCATGAGGTGTTGGAAAAAGGTGGGGAAGTTATGGTGCGCATTCACCCTGCTCCAAAAGAGAGCGAGGAGAATGACTCCCCTTATACCGGAAGTAAAATATCATTGGATTTCAAAGATATAGATGTGCAAAACGCCTTGCGTATTATTGCTGAAGTAAGCAACCTGAATATTATTCTTTCCGACTCTGTGAGTGGTACAATCACCATGCGTCTGGTAGATGTTCCCTGGGACCAAGCTCTGGAGTTGATCTTAGAGGCAAAAGGGCTAGGCCGGGTTAAGCAGGGCAATGTACTGCGTGTTGCTCCTCTGGCGGAGATTCAATCCACCACTCAGGCTCGCCTGCAAGCCAAACAGAGTGTACAGCAACTTGAACCCTTTGTAACAGAGATGATTCCAGTAAGCTTTGCTGCGGGAGAGGATATCAAGGCTCTGCTTATGGAAGGGGATCAAAAACGTGGAACCCGGCTGGTTTCAAGTGCCGGAACGGTATCCATTGATAAGCGTACCAACACTCTTATTATCAAAGATACTGCAGAAAATATGTCTAGAATCCGGGATATGGTCAAAAAACTGGATAAACCCATTGCCCAGGTGTTGATTGAAGCCCGAATAGTTGAGGTGGACCGCAACTCTAAAGACGAATTTGGCATCAACTGGGGATTTGCTGCAAAAACAACTGATGGTGGGTTTGGTGTATCAGACACCGCAGCAAATGCCTATGAAGCCCATATAGCTACTGCTGGTACTAGCAATCCACGCGCAAGGTTAACCACAGCTACTCCCGCAAATATCAGCTTAACTCCTGCTGCTTCAACTGGCATTATTGGCGCGCATGTTGGGGGGTTATCTCCATTAGTTGATCTGGATATCGAGATT
>JADFYX010000336.1 GCA_015232795.1 Magnetococcales bacterium | reverse complement strand
TGGGAGGGAATGATTCTAGTCACAGCAGTCGTACATTCACTTCTGGTACAGCATATACAATTTATATAAAGGTAAATAGTGCCTCCACTACATTAACTCAGGCTGGTGGTAGTTGGGTACAATGGAAAGGAGGGTCGACTTTAGGAGCGGATGACCAGTTTGTGTTGGTGGGATCTGGTGCGAACGTTGCTGGGATGTTAAATGCTAATGTGACTAGGTTTACTTCAGTAACGGCAACAATAAAGTGGAAATCTGTAGTTGGGACTGGATTTAGGGTGTATCAAGATGGTGGGATAAGGCGAACTAAACTTGGGTTTTCGACTTTAACGACTGCAAATCAGGATTTGTTTACAGGTGCATGGACAGCGAAACCCAATAATGGTCATAATTTTAATACAGTTTTCCTAACGGCAATGCCTTCAAAAATAATGACAAGCCAAGGGTTGGTCTGAGTGGTATTAGTATTTTTTAATAGGTATTAAGCATTGGAACATAAAAATAGACTAAACCAACTAAGAAAACTTGCTGAACAGCAACGCTACCTTGACCTAAAGCAAATGTGCTGTCAATGGGGGGGGAGTAATGCTGGTGAGTTGGCTTTTCTACCACTATTAGCCTTGGCCCACGCCCATTTGGGGGATCATAATAAGGCAGAGGAATTTTTGGCTCAAACGTTGGCAAGTCAGGATAAGTTAGATAGAGATGCTTTGGTTGATCTTGCAGCGGTTTTTATAGTTATGTTGCATGTGGAAAAAGCGGTTAAATTGTTGGAAGAGATATTAAATAAACAGCCTCAGCACTCTTTGGCACTGGCTAGACTAGGCTATTGTCGCATTTTACAAGATGATAGTGATGCTGCCCTCAAGCTATATAAACAATCTGCCTATATAAATCCAGAACGATTAAGTCTACTCCATAATCTTATCCCTCTCTATATTAAAAAGTCCAAGTTTGAGTCTGCCACGACTACCCTCAAAATGGCTGAGAGAAGGTTGGCAATAATTGCCAATGAATTACCTGATGTAGTCTTGCAACGTTATCGTAAACAACACAACCTGTTTCAACTTAATATTTGGGTTGTAAAGGGGCAGTTTGCTTATGCCGAGCGGTGGTTGCAGTTAAAAGAGTGGCATGATGATTTTATTGACGATGAAAAAAAAGATTCTAAAAAATATGCATATAAACAAGAGGACTCTTTGGTCTTTTGGGTAACTGAATATAGCAATCTTCTAGCCTATAATGATCATCATCAACAGGCTGCTGAAATTTTGCGAGAGTATGGTAAACATTATCCAGATAACCAGATTTTATGTTTGCAAATGGCGGAATTGGCCAAGTTACAAGGTCACCATATGCAGGCTGTAAAGTTGATAAAAAGAGCTTTAAAGGATAATACGGAGGATATCAACCTTTGGGTGCAACTATCTTCTGCCTGTCTGCACCATTTTGAACAACAGGCGCAGCAGGCAGCACTTAGGGCTATGGAACTTTCAGATGCTTTGGAGGAGGGTGAAGAGAACCCTCTAGAAAAAATAAAAATTTTACAGGCCCAGGCCAAACTTGCTTTGGCTCAGATAGAAAGCCAAGAGCAAAATTTTGCAAAAGCTGAAAAACTATATAGAGAGATATTGGCAGAACATAAAAATTTTGTTCCAGCCTTACAGGGATTGGGGCAGCAACTCTTACAGCAGGGTGATATTGATGAAGCAATGGAGTTGTTCGAAACCGTAAAAAAACTAAACCCCGTTAGAGGCTATACATCTCTTATCAATGCCCATAGGTTTCCAACTGAAATTACAACCCTGGAAAAAATTGAAAAAGCGGCAAAAGTGCCAAGCCTTGAGGGGAGTGTACGGACGGGAATATATTTTCAACTTTCCGCTGCTTGGGCAAAACGTAAAGAGTACGACAGAGCATTTGCCTTTGCAAAGCAGGGCAACACTGCCAGTAAAAAATTTCTAAACTATGATGGAAAACAGCACCGTAACCATTGTGGTGGGATACGTCAGGGGTTTTGTGAGGATCTCTATAAACATCGCCCCGATTATGGGGTGGACTCCACCCTGCCTGTATATGTGTTGGGTATGCCCAGATCTGGCACCACATTGGTTGAGCAGATAATATCTGGTCATAGCCAAATTTTTGGGGCGGGAGAGCTTGGGGTTGTTCCTCAAGTGATACAGGGGTTAAACCGTTGGGAACGCCATGTAGGGTCAGGCCGGGTATACCCCGATTGTATGGATGATCTCACACCCTATGTTACCAAGCGTATTGCCAGATCTGTATTGCAGGAGTTGCAAGAATTTGCACCCCAGGCAAAACATGTAGTTGATAAAATGCCCCATAATTTTGAAAATATCGGTCTTATTAAATTTCTATTTCCCAACGCTAAAATAATTTCTGTGCGCCGTGATCCCCGTGATATTGCCATCTCCAACTATTTTACCGATTATCAGGCCAAACATGGGGGTATGGGATTTGCCTATGACCTTACTGATATTGGGGAACAGTTAGCAGACCACAATCTGTTGATGCACCATTGGGATAGGGTGTTTCCTGGTGAAATTTTAACCATAAATTATGAAGATGTGGTGGAAGATTTAGAGGGCTGTGCTAGGAAAATGTTGGGTTATATAGGTGTTGCGTGGGAGCAACAAGTACTTAAATTTAACGAGCTTAAGCGTACCGTTAAAACTGCAAGTGTTTGGCAGGTACGCCAACCCATCTATAAAAGCTCCAAAGCCAAATGGAAGAACTATCAAAAACATCTGGCCCCTTTACTTAAGGGGACCAATAAAAAAATAGTTTTTGAAACTCCTGATACTATTACTCTGCCCCAACCTGGTTTTTTAACCGATGGTATTGCCCATTATAACGAAAATCGCCTGGATGAGGCTGAACTAAGCTTTAAAAAAATGCTGCATCACAACCCCAACCATGCCGCATGTAACTATATGCTGGGTCTTGTCTATCTTAGTAAAAACCATGTTGAAGATGGCATAGCAGCTATAGAAAAAGCCATCCACAAAGCCCCTTGGCATAAAGAGTGGC
>JADFYX010000335.1 GCA_015232795.1 Magnetococcales bacterium | reverse complement strand
TGGCACGTTTCGACATGGTGCGGGGGGTGAATTTGGGGCGTTCGCAGTAGGGTTTCATTTTTTCACAAGCTCTCAGATGAAGACACAACAAATGTATAATCTAAAAAATGTTGGCAATGGTGTTGCTGGAAATGGGTAAAAAAAAGCTATTCAGCTCTTTGCAAAAAGCTAAACCTAATTTTAGTGTTGATGTTGCTTATTCCCAAGCTGTCGACTATTTCCACTCTGGGCAATATAGCTTGGCAGACCAGCTTGGAACAGCAATTTTACAAGTCGCCCCCAATCATATAGATGCTATTAACCTCCTTGGGGTTATTGCCCAAAAAATTAATCGTTATGATCTTGCTGTTTTGCAGTTTGAACGAGCAATAAAAATTGATAGTGGTATAGCTCTGTTATACTTTAATTTAGGTATCTCTCATTGTGCTCTTGGCAATAACAGTGAAGGCATTATTAATCTTAAAAAAGCAATTGCTATTAACCCAGAATATGCCGAGGCGTATAGTAGTTTAGGCAATGCTTTAACAGCCACAGGCAAGTTAAAGCAAGCCGTTGATGTTTTGCAAAAAGCCGTTGCTATTAAGGCAGATTTTGCCGAGGCCCACAGCAATTTGGGTAATGCTCTCAAGGCTCAAGGTAGCTTGTCCCAAGCTGTAACATGTTATCAAAAAGCCATTGCCATTGCCCCCCAATATGCTGAGGCTTATAACAATCTAGGTGCGGTTTTTAATGAGTTGGGAGAGTTTGAACAAGCAATTTCCAACTACAAACAGGCCATTGTTCTTTTACCCAATTTTGCACAAGCCTATAGTAACATTGGTAATGTCCTAAAAGAGCAAGGCAAGTTTGCTGAAGCCGTTGTCAATTTTCAAAAAGCCATATCTCTATCTCCCGATTATGCCCAGGCTTATTTTAATCTTGCTAATACCCAAAAAGAGCAGAACAAATTGAATGCAGCGGTTTCCAATTATCAAAAAGCTCTATCTCTTAAAGCCGATTTTTCTGAGGCACATAGTAATTTAATTTTTTGCATAGATTTACTTTCCGATTTAACAACGGATCTTTTTCAAACAGAGCGAGAAAAGTGGGCTAAACAACACGCTGAACCTTTGAAAGTTTTTTGGTCATCCCACAACAATAAACCGGACAAAAAACGCAAGTTACGAATTGGTTATGTTGGTGCAGATTTCAACCAACATTCAGCCGCTTATATCTTTGCACCCATGTTGTTGGATTTTGATCCAAATAGCTATCAGATATTTTGTTATGCAGGAAATAGTGTTGAAGATAATCTAACCAAAATGTTCAAAAATAAAGTGACAAAATGGATATCAACATCAGCTCTTGATGATTCTCAATTGGCAAAAAAAATTAAAAAAGATGGTATTGATATTCTAGTTGATCTAGCTAGTCATACTAAAGGGGGCCGTCTGTTAACTTTTGCTAGAAAACCAGCACCAATCCAAATTACTGCATGGGGATATCCCCATGGAACAAGTATGGAGGCGATGGATTATCTTTTTGCTGATGCAATTTCCTTCCCAATATCTGAGCGGCATAAATATAGAGAGCAGATTGTTGATCTTCCCTGTGTGATCCATCTTTATTCAGATATTAGTTATCCTGATATAAAAGCATCACCTTGTCTTACCGCTGGCCACATTACATTTGGTGCTTTTAATAGAACTGTAAAAAACAGAGATGTTATCTACTCTGTTTGGGCTGCTATATTACAGCGTCTGCCAAGGGCAAAACTGTTAATAAAAACGTCCACATTAGATGATCCAAAACAGATAGAGGATATTCAAAGCATCTTTCAAAAACTAGATATTACTCCAGACCGCCTTATACTAATTGGCAAAACCCCAAAACAGGAGCATTTAGAAGCCCACAATCTGGTAGATATAATGTTTGACCCTTTTCCCCATAATGGTGGGGTGACAACATTAGAGTCCTTAAGGATGGGAGTTCCTGTGTTAACTTGTGAAAAAATGAGCCGTTGCCCCATAAGTGCATCAATACTGCACGTTTTAGGGCTTGATGGTTGGCGTGCTACAGATAAAGCCGATTATGTAGAAAAAGCGGTGGAGTTTGCTCAAGATATCCCGACCCTTAAAACTTTACGTGGGCAGTTGCGAGACCGTTTTGATGCATCGGTTTTGGGAAATTCCCAGCTTTATGTTGCTCAAGTCGAGGCTGCCTATCGTAAGCTTTGGAAAAAATGGTGTACACAGAGCATATGAATATGGAAAAACCTGAGCACTCCGCGGACACCGGACAACCACAACTCACGGTTGAGGAGGCATTTAGTCAAGCCGTTGAAAAGTATAAGTCAGAGAACTTTGATGGGGCTGAGCAGCTTTGTATTGTCATAGTTCAAGCTTTTCCCAATCATGTTGATGCCATAAATTTACTTGGTTTAATTGCCCAGAGAGCCAATCGTCATGATTTGGCCGTTGAATATTTTAACAAGGCTATAAATTATAATAACTATGTAGCTCTTTTTTATTTTAATTTGGCAACATCACTCTATCAGTTAAAAAGGCGTAAAGAGGCTATAAAAGCTCTGCAAGATGCCCTTGCAATGGATGGTGACAACTTGCAAATAGCAAATTATTTAAAAAAAGTTTTAAATGATTCACCCAAATGTTTAAAAAACTATAATTCACGAGATAAAGCTATTGAGGTGTTCCAACAGGGAGAGTTTTTGCAGCAGGCAACAAAGTTTGACGATGCAATTTTGTGGTATAAAAAGTGTGTTGAACTCCAACCCGACCATGTAGAAGCTCATATAAATATCGCTTATTTACTGCAACTAAAAGGGGATTTAGCCGGGGCAGCAAGCAGTTATGAACATGCCATAAACATTAAACCAGATTATATTGCGGCCCACTATAATCTCGGTGTTGTTTTGCAAGCCCAAGGCAAACTTAATGCCGCAATTTTAAGCTTCAAAAGAACGATTTTGCTAAACGAAAGTTTTTTTGCAGCCCACTATAATATAGGGGTAATTCTCCAAGCCCAAAACAAATTTGCTGAGGCCATTGATAGTTATGA
>JADFYX010000334.1 GCA_015232795.1 Magnetococcales bacterium | reverse complement strand
CAACTGCCGGATATTGGTTTTAGGGTGTTTTCATGAAGCGAGTTGGTGCACATGTTTCCATTGCTGGTGGAGTAGATAACGCCCCACTAAATGCTGCTGCTATTGGTGCTAAGGCATTTGCTATGTTTACCAAAAATCAGCGACAATGGCACAGTAAGCCACTTGAAACAGCACAAATTGATGCTTTTTTGCAAAATATGGAGAGCAATGGCTATCGCTCCAGTGATGTACTGCCACATGACGGCTACCTGATTAACTTAGGCAACCCTGATAGTGACAAACGCAAACAATCATTGGATGCCTTTATAGATGAACTGCAACGTTGTAATTTGTTGGGCCTGACCTGTCTAAACTTTCATCCTGGTAGTCACCTTCGTAAAATATCCGAAGATGAGTGTCTGACATTGATCTCAGAGTCAATGAACCGTGCTTTAGATCAAGTACAAGGGGTAACGGCGGTTATAGAAAATACTGCTGGTCAAGGTTCCAATATGGGCCATACTTTTGAACAGATTGCCCAAATTATCGATAAAGTAGAAGACAAAAGTAGAGTAGGTGTCTGTTTGGATACCTGCCACACGTTTGTTTCTGGTTATGATATCAGAACTATTGAGACTTATCGGCAAACAATGGATAAGTTTGCCGAGGTTGTGGGGTTTAAATATCTGCGTGGTATGCACTTAAATGATTCTAAACCAGATTTAGGCAGCAGGGTAGACCGTCACCATAGTCTTGGGGAGGGTAAAATTGGGTTAGATACTTTTCGTTTTATAATGAACGACCCTGCCCTTGAGGAGATTCCCTTGGTTTTGGAGACTATCGATAGCTCCATATGGGAAAAAGAGATTAAACTGCTTTATCAGTTTGTAGAGTAATGGCAGAAAGATGATTAACTACGATAAATTTCATAAGGCTCTAAACCATCTTTGTTTACAATTTGAAAACTATCAAACACTAGATAACAACCTGCCTGAGTTGTTGCAGTCTGCAGTTGCTGAATCAGTAATACAACGGTTTGAGATCTGTTATGATTGTTTATGGAAAGTTTTAAAACGTTATCTAAAAGAAGAGTTGGGGATACCGGATGTACCTAATAGCCCAAAGCCTATTTTCCGCTTGGCTAATGAAAACAGTCTATTTGTTTCTTCAATAGAACAGTGGTTACGTTACTCTGAGGCAAGAATTGCAACCTCCCATGATTATAGCGGTGATAAAGCTTACGATAGTCTTAAGTTAATGCAGGATTTTATAAATGATGCCGACGCTCTATATAAGACTATGCAGATAGAGTTGCAAAATAAAGCCTGAGCATGGACATAACTGAAGAACAATATGCCATTTTGCTCAACCTGATAAATCTTCATCTACCTTCTGTTACCGTATGGGCTTGTGGTTCAAGGGTAACAGGTACTTCTAATGCCAAATCCGACCTGGATCTAGTCATTTTTTCCACAAAAGAACACGCGGCCAATATTGCCAGTCTACGGGAGGCTTGTGAAGAGAGTTCGCTGCCTTTTAGGGTAGATATAGTGTTATGGGATGATCTTCCTGAAACGTATCAACAGTCAACTAAGATGCAGCATACGGTTTTGGTGTCAAATATGGTGGATGAGTATATTATTGAGAAGAAGATTGAAGTCGGTCTAACCTAAGTCTATGGCGATCATCAAACAATCTTTTTGCTCCCAACCATGTTGCTAGCATAGCTCCAAATCCAGCACCTGCTGTTATCATAAACATGATTAATATTTGATATTTAACTGCTGTTTGGGGTGGGTTTCCTGCAAGAATCTGCCCTGTCATCATACCAGGAAGACTTACCAATCCAACGGCAGCCATTGCATTTATAGTGGGTATCATACTTGTGCGTAGTGCAGCTTTTCGAAATGGGAGTATTGCCTCCTGCCAGCTATGTCCCATAAGAAGTCTTGCCTCAATTGTACCTTTTTCTCGCCATGCTTCATGTGTCATTTTATCCAACCCCAAAGATATACTATTCATGGTGTTACCCAACATCATGCCTAATATTGGTATGGAATATTGAGGTGTGTACCATGGTGTAGGAGTAATTATAAACTGTAGGGTAAGCAGTGTTATAAAAAAAGATGATAAAAACATTGAGGTAGTACCTATTCCAAATCCCCATATACCAGAAAATCGTCGTTCCTGCCTGTACATAACCTCTCGCCCTGCAATACTAAGCATAACAAATGCAACAATAGATATCCAAAACAGATCAGATGTTGCAAAAAGTGCTTTAAGTACAAAACCAACCAAGGTGAGTTGGATTACAGTTCTGGCAGCAGCGATGAGTAGTTTTTTAGCAAGCCCAAGCTGCTGCAGGGTAGAAATAACAGCAAGAGCAATAACAAGTATGGATGCCAGAGCAAGTTCTGTAGGACCAAGAGAGATTATATTCATAGGGGTTGCTCGGTTATTTTGTTGCCATCAATAGCTAGGTGTCTCTTTGCTACTCT
This sequence comes from Magnetococcales bacterium, assembly GCA_015232795.1. GTDB lineage: Bacteria > Pseudomonadota > Magnetococcia > Magnetococcales > JADFYX01. Next base: position 586 of record JADFYX010000334.1, on the reverse strand, counting down.
TTTTACTTGGGCTAAATCATGACTTACCCAGATAACAGAGCTGTTCTGCATTTTTGTGTAATTAATTACCATAGATTCCACAGCATGGGTAGTTTTTAGGTCCAGATTGGCTGTCGGTTCGTCAAGTAGCAGTACTTTTGGTTGGTTGCATAACATTCTCACAATAGACATCCGCTGTTTTTCTCCCGTTGACATACGATTTATTTGCCAATCCATCGCCTCTTTGGGGATGTTTAATGCTTCCATATAAACTAAAGCATCAGCAGTTTTTACAAAATGGTTAGCCACTACATCATTCCACCAAAAGCTGGTTGGTGGTAGGTATCCCACCTGTTTTCTCCAAAGAGTAGGGGGGGTCTCCGATGCCAGTTGGTTATTGAACCAGACATCTCCTTTGTGGGTGTCTAAATCCACTATAGCTCTGAGCAATAAACTCTTACCAGAACCTGAAGATCCGCTCAGACATACGATTTCTCCTGGAGATATCACAGTAGATAAAGCTGGGCCGACAAATGCCTGAAGGTTGATAGTTTTAAGAGAATTTAACATAGCTACCCAAGAAAAAAAATTAACGCAATTTTGATAA
>JADFYX010000333.1 GCA_015232795.1 Magnetococcales bacterium | reverse complement strand
TGGTGAGGAATTTAAAATATTGTTTATGAATACTGTTTTCTCAGCCATCTCAATTTCAGTTTGTTTATGCTCTATAATACCTGACAGAGTATTGGCTATTGTGTTAAGAAATTCATCTTCTTCTTTGTTTCTAGTGTGCCCTTCTTCCAAATAGATATTCAGAACTCCACGGAGTCTGCCTGCAGAATTGATGGGAATACAATAATGGCAATGTGATTTCATTCCCTTGTATTTACGGGTATGGCGACTATCATTAGAATCCGCAAAAACCATTTTACCAGTTTCCAAAACAAGACCACACAAACAATCACCTTTGGAAATTCGGGCGCAAGTTTTAAGCAATGGATCTTCCATGCCTCTCTGAATTCTCAGTCTCAGTTCATCGGTAACATCGTCATACAGAAAAACTGCGCCTTTGTTTAGAGTGGTAATACAGGTGTTTGTAAGAATTTGGTCCAGAGTGATCTTTAGTAAATTATCCAAAGTGTGTGGCTCAGTCGCCGATTGCAGGATTGTGTTGATAACATTTTTTGTTTGCAGAAGGCGATGGGTTATTTTCTCTTCCTGTTGCAATCGCAGCAATCGTTGTTGAGCTATCTGGTTGTAGTGCAAGCTAAGAGTGATAACACACGACAGAACAATCCCAAAGACCAGTAATGCATCGTATGCATGATGAGAAGAGATATTATCATAAAGGTTTATGGTATTGGCATGAAAGGCAGAGTGTGCATGCCACAGTGCCAACGTAATTGTAGCAGTGCCAATTCCCGCCAACATCGGAAACCAATTTGGGAAATTATTTGTTTTTTCAGTGTCACGGTTCCAGGCCAAGGAGACCAAGCCGACTCCTAAAATGACAAATCCAGATGCTGTGTGTATAGCCATGTTTGTCAAGTTACCCCAACCATAGGCTGTTTCTAGTTTAAGTTGATATCCAGCCAGAGCGACAACAGATAGAGCAAAAACAAGAGCGCCAAGGATTCCAACTACATGGGAATGTTTTGTTTTATTTGTTAGTGCCCAGCTACTTATGATGCCGAACCCCATCAGAGTAAAGCATAAAGCCGTGTTAGGTGCCATGCGACCTGGTTGTGAAGTTTTTACCGTGATGTAATGTTCTAAAAAAATCTGGTCGATACCTAGGTCGAAGTTAGCTAGGTATTCAACCAGTGTGAGTCCACCTACTAGCAACGCTCCTATCCCAAACACACTGGCTGTTTTTGGCCTGTTAAAACGCAGTAGCATTAGTCCGCTACCACAGAGTATAAAACCAAGAGCAGTGTTATATTGCATTGGGACAAAGTTGGGGTGTATTTGTATTAGTGATACGTTGTGAGTGTGCCAGCCAAGAAATACTGTAAGGGCAAGAAAAATAGTAAGCAGGCTGCTAACAAATACTATAGAATCTGCTGTCGACTTGTTTTTCTGAAAAAACTGCATTCCAAACCCCAGTTGCAACTAAGTTATCTAAGTTTCATTTTTGAGCTATTTTCAGCTCATTAAACCATGTTGTTAACTCAGATAACCGTCGCTATAACCAAATCTTATTGTCAATCTATAAATCAGAACTCGTCGTTAGCATCAAAAACCTTCGGTAAATGTACAACAAATTTTATGACAAATAAAGTTCTAAATTGTTAATTTTGCAAGGTTATTATTAACAAAATGTTGCTTATTGTAACCAAGGTTATTAACTGACCTTTTATGACGGCCAGCAGAACACAATTCACTATTTAAAACAGTCTTCAGCAGTCTCGTGGATTATAAATGTATCCAATAGGAGTTGTATCTATGAAACTTCGTGATTATTATATCAACATTGAATGGTAGACTTCTCACTGTAGTAGCAAACACTCCATTTATTTACAGCAGACTAAAAGGTGACTATATGTCAGATAACAGTAAGAGCAGCGGAGTTTGGAATATTAAAAATATTGATATGGAGGTTCGCACAGCCTGTACGAAAGCAGCCAAGAAGAAAGGCGTTACTCTCTACACTTGGATAAATGAGGCTTTACGCAGTGCAGCAGTAAATGAATTGAAGGGGCAGCATGATCTACCAACCATTGAACTGGGTGAAGAGTTAGATGCAATACGGGCAGCATTTATTAAACAGAACAAGACCCTCCGTATTGAGATGTCCGAGATTAAAGCACTGCTAACAGATCAAAGAATTGAATCAAAAAGTGAGAAATTAAAACCGGGTAATAATATGAGTAATAAAAGTAAAGCGAAGAGTAAAAAGGACAAAAAAAAGAAGGTTCAACAATGACATGCCCGGAGAATTGCTGCATTGGAATTACTGGTACACTAGAGACAATGACTCAGGACGAAGCTATCAAGTTAATACATGAGGCGGGTTGTGCCTATGCTTATACCCTCAGCCCTGACACAACTTGTTTGATAGTTGGCAAAAACCCATCAGAACATGCTCTAATGAATGCTGAAACGTTCAACATACATCTGGTCTTTGAAAGAGAGTTTACTAACAAGATAACTAAACAGCGTTGCGGAGGTGATGCATAAATATCTTGCTAGTTGGAACGTGAAAAAGTAGTCAGAGCTTGTGAAAAAATGCACACCGTAGCGAGAACATCCTTTAAATTTGGAGTAATATCGTCGTTCATTATTAGGAGTACTTTGCAATTTAAGTATGTATTGTGCTGGTCTATCCCAAAAGTAACATTAAGTGTGGAGTCAATCCCTCGGACCAAACACAGGTAAGACATATGAACTGCAACGGTATCAAACTCAAGCTTGAACGAGTTCCATCACTTTCCACCTCCCTGCAAGCATGGGATGCAGCCGATAAACTTGCATTAGCAGCCCATGAATTGACTGTTGGCGACATTTTGGTACTGAATGACCACTTCGGTGCTCTTGCCTGTGGTTTGGCAATATCGGCCCTAGACAGTCAGCTTTATTGGGTCAATGACTCCTATATAGCCCACCAAGCTCTTGTAAAAAACCTAGCACTTAATGGCATCACTAAAAATATCACCACATTTCCTCAGATAGAACAGCTAAATGCTGAACCAACGGGGATTATACTTAAACTCCCACG
>JADFYX010000332.1 GCA_015232795.1 Magnetococcales bacterium | reverse complement strand
GGAGGGTATGGCGCGGGCGCCGCACCGTGTGAAAGATGCCCGGAATGGGCAAAGAATGGGGGGTTGGAAGATGGTTGATTCCGTGATTGATGATGGCTTGACAGATGCCTTCAACAAATACCATATGGGTACAACAGCCCAAAATATTGCTGACAAATATGGCTTTACCCGTGAGCAACAAGACGAGTTTGCTGCAAACTCACAAAACAAAGCTGAGGCTGCCATCAATAAAGGTGCGTTTAAAGACGAGATACTTCCTGTAGAAATTCCTCAACGCAAGAAGCCACCAGTTATTTTTGCTCAAGATGAATTTCCAAGAGCGGGTGTAACTACTGCTGATTTAGCCAAACTACGTCCTGCATTTAGCAAAGATGGCTCTGTTACGGCTGGTAACGCTTCTGGGATAAACGATGGTGCAGCAGCAGTTGTAATAACCTCAGCTAAAAAAGCAGCCGAGCTTGGTTTAAAACCTTTGGTTCGCATAGTTGCTTACGCTAGTGTGGGTGTTGATCCTAAAATTATGGGAACTGGCCCTATTCAAGCTGTGAAAAAATGTTTGGAAAAAGCTGGCTGGTCAATCGGTGATCTGGATCTTATTGAAGCCAACGAAGCCTTTGCCGCACAAGCAATGTCAGTTAATAAAGATTTAGCTTGGGATGAATCCAAGGTTAACGTCAATGGTGGTGCTATTGCGTTGGGACATCCGGTTGGTGCATCTGGTACAAGAATTTTAGTATCTTTAATTTATGAAATGCTGCGCAGAGACGCTAAAAAAGGTATAGCTACCCTCTGTATCGGTGGTGGTCAGGGTATCGCAGTTGCAATTGAAAAAGTGTAGAAAATAAAGTTTAACAATATCTGTTGGCCAATTTGAACGCTGACATTTTTAAAAGTTTTTCATCTAAGGAGATCTTGGGTATGTCGAACAGAGTAGCAGTTGTTACTGGTGGTGTTGGTGGTATTGGTACTGAAATTTGCCGTTATTTAGCAAAAGGTGGTTATAAAGTTGCTGCCACTTGCATTGCTGCTGAACTTGATGGCATAGATGAGTGGAAGGCGCAATTCAGTAAAGATGGTATTGAAGTTGAAGTTTTCCAACTTGAGATTACTGACTTTGATGATTGTGTAAAAGTAACCTCGCAAATTGAAGAAAAAATGGGTCCAATTAGCTGTTTGGTAAATAATGCAGGTATTACCAAAGATGGCACCATGAAAAAAATGGATAAAAATATGTGGGATGCAGTCATAAATATTAACTTGACTGGTGCTTTTAATATGACTAAACAGGTCTTTACCAAAATGACCGAGCAAAAATTTGGTCGTATTATCAATATATCATCCCTCAATGGCCGTAAGGGTCAGTTTGGTCAGGCCAACTATTCCGCAGCCAAAGCTGGTATTCATGGTTTTACCATGGCTATCGCCCAGGAAGGCGCTCGTAAGGGCGTTACTGTAAACACTGTATCTCCCGGATATATCAACACTAACATGATGAAAGCGATTCCTGAGGATATTCTCAATAAAATTATTGCTCAAATTCCAGTTGGTCGTTTAGGTGAAGCAGAGGAGATTGCTCAGTTGGTCGCTTATATAGCATCTGATGCAGCAGCGTTTATGACTGGTGCTAATGTTGATATGAATGGTGGTCAGTTTATTCATTGATTTAACGTTTAATTGGGGTCAACCTTACGACCTATGAATGAACCTGTACGCATAATAAGAAAATATTCCAATCGGCGTCTTTATGACACCGAGAGATCCGTATACATCACTTTGGAGGGTATCCGCCAGCTCGTACTAGGTGAGGTACCCTTCAAAGTTGTTGATAAACGTACAGATAAAGATATTACCCGCAACATCCTGCTCCAGATCATCAGTGAACAAGAGGAGCAGGGAGTTCCCATCTTCAATGCGGATGTTCTTAACCGTATTATTCGTTTCTATGGCGAATCTCTCCAGTCCCAGGGTGCATTAGCTGATTATCTAAAGAAAAGTTTAGATATGTTTATGGAGCAGCAGGTCAGAATGCAAAAATCCACCGATCCTATCTCGGTAATGAAATCAATGACCGAGCAAAATGTTAAATATTGGACCGATTTATTTAATGTTGGCCTTGCCAAAAAATCAGATTAATATCCCAATTTTATTCTAAATCCATTTTTGTTAGTTTTGTAAATATTCAATATTTAATAATATATCTGACTATATTGAAATTATTTTACTGTGCATTAAATTATATGATTGACAAATTGTGCAGTGCAACATATATTGCACTGCAACATAACAAATTCACTAACGCCATACAGGAGTAAAGACCATGGATAAAAATATTGCTGAAAACTTCTCTAAATTCACTGAGACTATGATGGATTCAATGAAAAAACTGCAAACCATCAATGAAGAGACAATGCAGAGTTTGACAAGCCAACAGTTCAAGACAGCCCAGGAGTTTGTTAAAACAACTTCTGAACAGATGGAAAAACTGGGTAAGTCCAAAACTGTAGAAGAGGCAGTAACAGAGCAGACCAAGATTACCTCTACTGTAGGTCAGATGATGTTGGACAATGCCCAAGCAACTTTGGAAGTGCTAACCAAAAGTCAAAAAGAGTTGGAAAATTTGATAAGCACAACAGTTAAAGAGAATATGGAACCTAAAGCTTAACCAACAAAAACAGTAATACTCGGATATTTCATAACTTGCTAGAATAAAGTAACCTCATCTCTTGTTAGGTAAGGTCATAATACTTTTTAGTACACTGCAAATTATTTAACACTCATTTTTTTTGGCTCCAGGGCTATTATAGCCCTGGTGGGTGTTGGCAAAATGTTTGGTCTTATAGTATATTGGTTGGTCAGTTTGACACCGCCCTAAATTAGTGTCTGTTTTCAAAGAACTATCCGAGTTATATACCTTTGGCACGGTATGCACTATTTTTTTTACAAAAGTAAAATCAGGAGATAACACCATGGATAATACCCCTTTTTCTATGAATTGGGTAAATAACTGGAGAGAACTACAAAAAAAAATGTGGAGTGATTGGTCTGCTTTAGCACAACAATCTACTCCCAACGCTTCTG
>JADFYX010000331.1 GCA_015232795.1 Magnetococcales bacterium | reverse complement strand
GATGCAAAAATAGATGATTGTTATGATATTAAAGGTGTATCAACAAAGAATACTGGATGGTTTTGTGAACTAAGCAATAATAAGGATAGGCATGTTGACTTTATCCTCTATGGCGATAGTCATGCAGCATCTGCTATTCCTGCATTCAGACAATATGGCGAGTTGCTGGGATTAAGGGGTATTGCTACGACTCGTTCAGAATGTCCCCCACTCATTGGTCTTAATTCTTCTCTTCCAAATCGCGCTAACGACTGCTCGCTTATTAGTGAAAAAATATTGAATTATGCTCAAGCCAACAATGTTGCAACTGTTTTTCTTGTTGGAATGTGGAGTAATTATACTGAGCAACCCAGAATTTCTGACTCAAAAACCGGTATTCAGCCAAGCAATTATTCTGAAAGAGTGTCTATGCTAAGAAAGGGATTGGAACGAAGCATTAAAAAATTTGAAAATATTGGTACAAAAATTGTCCTTGTGGGGCCTACGCCTCTGCAAAATTATTGGCCACGTCAAGTTTATAAACACATATATCTATTACCAAAACCTTTAATGCAAACAAAGCTAGACAAACTTCATTCCAATCTGAAGGACCATAACCGCATACACAAGCACCTTTTTAAAATATTCAAGTCAAAGGTGAGCAACTCTTTTCTCTATTTTGATACAACACCCTACTATTGTGACAAAACTAAATGTCTTATTGGTACATTAGATCGTTCTTTTTATGCAGATACTAACCATTTATCTGCTGCAGGGACACAAGGCATTTACAATATGCTTGTAGATAATAGTGATTTGATTTTAGAAAAAATAAACTAATAATAGTCGTTAAATGAGTTTGAACCTAGATTCGGCAGTTGGCGGTGCGTGCATGGCTTAAGATATTGACGCAACCCGTTGCAGGGAATAATTATATTAACAACAAGAAACTACTGCATATTACAATTCGGTTCCATAATTCTTTCTACATGATATGATAAACATATAACATCGTTAAAAATTGCATTGGCAAAGGAGCCATGAAATAGACAAATGCAAAATTATTTAAATAAAGTTCAAGATATCCAAAATGACATTGTACAAAGTGCTGATAATAGAACAGAGGCACAGCAGGTTTTTGACAGAGGACTAGAATTGCATCAGTCAGGCAAGTTTGCTGAAGCTATAGTTTGTTATAAAAAGAGTCTGGAATTTACCCCTAAAAATATATTTGCTCTTGGTAACATGGGTTCCGCTTTAGCCAGCAAAGGGGAGTTGGAGCAAGCTATTATCAGCTACCAAAAGGCAATTACAATTAAACCAGATTATTGGCTCGCTCAAAATAATCTGGGCTATATCTTCTATATACAAGGTAGGCTGGAAGAAGCAGTTGCTCTTTTTAACAAATCTATTGTTAATAATGCCAACTTTGATAAGGCCCATTTTAACCTTGCCTCTGCTTTGCAGAAACAAGGCAAGCCAGATGCAGCCATTCAAAGTTATAAACAGGCAATAATAATCAACCCCAATTATGCTGAAGCTCACTATATGCTTGGAACAGTATTGCAGAACCAAGACAAATTTAAAGAAGCCTTACTCAACTACCAAAAAGCCTTAGCCATCAACCCAAAATCTAGCGATGCTCTCAACAATATTGGCGTTATGCTGCAACAAAGTGGCAAGCTTGATGAGGCTATTGTTCACTATGAAAAGGCCATTGAAATTAAGCCAGACTTTGCCCAAGTCTATTACAACCTTGGATACGCCAAGCAAAAACAGGGGAAACTGGAAGAGGCTATTTTATACCATCAAAAATCAATTTTGCTTAATCCCAATCTTAGTGATGCCCACTACAATCTTGCCTGTGCTTTGCAGGAGCAGGGCAAATATGAAGAGGCCATAATAAGCTACAAAAGGGCTTTAACCATAAATCCTGATTTTGTTGGTGCCCATAACAATATTATTTTTTGCACCGATCTCTACTCCCCTGTAGATTCTGACCTTTTTCAAAGGGAGAGAGAGGCTTGGAACAAGCAGTATGCAGAACCTTTGCGTAGTTGTTGGCCATCTTTTAACAACCAACAAGACCCTGATAGAGTATTACGCATCGGCTATGTTGGAGCTGATTTTGTTAACCATTCAGCAGCCCACATATTTGGGCCTATGATATTGCTCCATGATGCCGATAATTTTGAAATATACTGTTATGCTGGCAACAGCGCAGATGATGACCTTACCCAGCAATTTAGAGAAAAGGCTACAGGCTGGCTGTCTACCCCTAAAATTGACGATGCTGAATTAGCAACTGCAATTAAAAAAGATGGTATAGATATTTTAGTTGATCTTGCAGGGCACACCACAGGCAACCGTTTACTGACTTTTGCCAGAAAACCGGCCCCAATACAAATATCGGCTTGGGGTTATCCCCATGGTACCTCAATGGAGGCAATGGATTATATCTTTGCTGATGATATTTTTATCCCAATATCAGAGCGCAGCAAATATACAGAACGGATTATTGATCTTACTTGTGTAATTCATCTAAATTCTACTTTGGACTTTCCCGAAATAAAAAATCTACCTGCCAGTAAAAACGGCTATATTACCTTTGGGGCTTTCAACCGCATAGATAAATACAGCCATGAGCTATATGAATTATGGGCGGAGATATTAAAACAAACTCCCACTGCAAAACTGTTGATAAAAACTGGCAAAAAGTACTCTAGCAATCTAAATGAAGAGATAAAAACCATATTCAATAATTTGGGGGTTGAGCAAAATCGTCTAATTTTAATGGGTAAGAGTTCAAGAACAGAACATTTAGCAGCCCATAACAAAGTTGATATCATGCTGGACCCTTACCCCCATAACGGTGGCATGACAACATTGGACTCACTGCGAATGGGGGTTGGTGTACTAACATGTGAAGGTCTAACCCGTTGTCCCACCACTGCATCCATTCTAAATGTTTTGGGGTTGAATGAGTGGCGAGCAACTGATAAAGAAGACTATGTTAAAAAGGCTTTAGAGTTTGCCAACGCAATACCCACTTTAGAAACTCTGCGTCATGAACTGCGTAACCGTTTCGATAAATCAGTT
>JADFYX010000330.1 GCA_015232795.1 Magnetococcales bacterium | reverse complement strand
TTGTGAGTTTTATAACGTACAATGACAATATTGTAGCTATATATTTGTAATTGTTGTTTTTTCAACCTAGACTCGGCAGTTGGCGGTGCGTGCGTGTCGACAACTACCGAATCTAGGTTCAAGTGACTGTTTCTGTCTTTAAACGCATGAGACGGCGGTTGAGAGCAGGTCGGGAAACCCCCAGGAGCATGGCAGCAATACCTTGATTTCCACCGGTCTGTCGCAACGCTTCTTGAATAATAAGGTTTTCAGTCTGTTTTAAGGTTGGAAAACGACCTGTGGTGTGCAGAGAAGATTGAATCTGCTTTGTTACTTGGTTTGAGTCAGACTCTAAAGAGAAGGCATTGGCCCGCATGGCTTTTTTAAAACTTTTCATACCAATAACAGAGCCGGAACGGTGCCTTGTCACTGCATCAAAAATCATGGAACGCATCTCTCTAACATTGCCAGGAAATGAGTATGTAGATAGTAGGGTGATGAGTTCCGGTGGAGGCTCCAGATCCGGTTTGTTCATGGATTTACAAGCTTCATCAAGAAAAAATCCCAATAAAAGAGGAATATCCTCTATACGCTCCCGTAGAGGGGGGATCTCAATCCAATGACCGGATAGCCGAAAAAAGAGATCCTGGCGAAATTTATTTTCAGCAATCAGTTGTCTTAAGTCCAGGTTGGTGGCAGTGATAATACGGGCATTACTTAAACGGGGCAGATCTGAACCAAGGGGATAATAATTTTTTTCCTGCAATAATCTCAACAATTTTACCTGAGAGGATTTGGTCAAATCACCTATTTCATCTAAAAACAGAGAGCCATTATCTGCTTTGGCGACAAACCCCTCACGCAGGCCGTCTGCTCCAGAGAAAGCCCCACGTTGGTGACCAAACAGCGAGTCTGAGAACATATTATCATCCAGACCAGCTACATTTACCGTAACCAACTCCCCCTCTCTTTTACTGGCATTATGTATGGCATTTCCAAACAACCCCTTTCCAACCCCGGTCTCTCCTGTTATCAATACTGGTTCATCTGAGTGGGAAAGGGCTAGTATATATTGGAAAATCGCTTCAATGTTTGGATGGTTGGTGACAATTTCACTAAATGTACCGTTATTGTATCTTGGTCCACCCAACAAACAGGCTCTCAAGTTTTTAACCTGCTTACGTAAAGAACGAACCTCCAAGGCGCGACTTATACTAGAGATAAATCGGCTCTCTTCAACTGGTTTTACCAAATAGTCAAAAGCCCCCTCTTTCATGCATGTGACCGCTGTTTCCACGTTCTGTGCTGCGGTCATGACCACGACTGGTATCTCTGGATGGTGCTGAACAATCTCTGGTAAAAGTTGTAGGCCTGAAATTTTTGGCATAAGAAGGTCAAGAACCACAACGCCACATTCGTTACGTGCTAGATAGGGAAGTAGCCCATTACCATCTACCATGGTTACGACTGATGAAATACCAAAGGTCTTCAACAATACGCTGGAACCGAAGAGTACCTCCTCTTCATCATCCACTAATATAACTGGCAAGATGTTTGATTTGCTTGCACTCATGTTTTTAAACCTGTCAAAACAGAGGGAATAATAGGCAGGCGGATGGTGACAAGAGTACCCTCTCCAACTTTGGAATCAAAATGGATTTTTCCACCATGGTTACTTATAATATCCGAAGAGATAGACAACCCCAAACCAGTTCCTCCAGAAGATTCCTTAGTTGTAAAAAAAGGGTCAAGAACATTTTTCTTTGTCTCATCATCCATTCCGATACCCTCATCGTGAATCGTAATTAATACATTCTCTCTCGTTTCATCAACGGTAGCAGAGAGCATAACCCTTCTGGAACGGTCAGGGAGAGATTGCAAGGCATTGAGTAGAACATTGATGATGACCTGCTCCAATTGTTGGGCATTACCGCGGATTGCAGGCAGATCTTTACCCGAATCAAGGTGACAAAAATCAGTATATTTTTTAACCTGATTTTGCAAGATTGAGATAGCAGCCTGGATAACCTCACCCATATTGACCTTCTGATCCATCCCCCCCTTGTCTTGTCTGGCCATATGTTTCAGATTACCGACAATTTTTTTAATGCGTTTGGTGCTACGCTCAATACCAGCCATAAGCCTGGGAATGGCCTCCATCGCCTCTTGGGCAGGCATACCACCTAAGGAAAATTGGTTGATATTTTCACTATAACGTCGCAAAACCGAGGGGATATCCCCCCAAGTACGCATGAGGATGGCATTGTTAAACTGGATGGCACTGTTGGGATTATTTATCTCATGAGCAACACTAGCTGCCAATACCCCAAGTGAAGCCAATCTTGCATTACGGATAGCCTGAGCATTAAGCAAACAATCTCTGGTTACATCGGATATGATGAGCATCACCCTAACCTCACCATGATCCATGTCAATAGGGATAACTCTTGCGTCCCACCAGGTGAGGTCAGGCAGGGAAAAACGCATATTTTCCACCTCATTGCTCAAGAGTGCTTTATCCAATACCCGTTGATACTTCTGGTGCAGAGACGCAGGAAGAAGATTGATAAACTCTACCCCCATCTTTTTACTTACGGCAGAACTGGGAAACGGCCGATTCATGAAAAGAATCTGCCCCATCTTATCCAATGCCATGACTATATCTGGAGAGTGGTCCAACAAATTGCGAAACCTCTCTTCACTCTCCTTTAGAGCCTGAGAAATTTGCATGCGTTTTACCATTTCACTTTGTAGACGAATGAGGTAGAGAATCAGAACCGCGGTAAACAAAACTCCTTCAATCAATAAAACCCAAGGCCCTTCATTAAATGCCTGAGAACTGCGGAAGAGAGGATTTGCCAAAGCTGTAAAACTCCACTCATGATCTGCAACCTTTATAGTTTCTACGACTGTGAGCAACTTGTTGAGTTGTGGTTTTTCTTCAGTTAGTGGTTGTAGTCTCTTATCCTTGAGACGACTAGCATAATGAAAAAGAGTATTTTGTACCTTTTGCAGGTAAGGTCCTTGTATCCAAATATCTATTCCACGTGGTTCCAGAGGATCAAGTGATGCCGTGACAATTTGGCTCAACTGGTAAATACCG
>JADFYX010000032.1 GCA_015232795.1 Magnetococcales bacterium | reverse complement strand
CATAAGAAAAATTTTTCACGATTAAATGTTGGATTTAAGTCTGATCAAAAGGCGTGTTTTGGTATTTGGTGCAGGGGAGAATGCTTGTCTTATTGCCAATTTAGCCCTGAAAACACCAAGTAATTTCAACATAATTGGTTATTGGCAGTTGCCGGGAGAGGCAACACATATCAACCATGAAAAAATTTGTCGTGGTGATGAAAAATTTGTCGACTGGGTAAGAAATAACCAAATAGATGAGATTGTAATTGCTCAGGATAGTGCTTTTCCCAAGGAAATGATGAAGGATATTTTGGACTGTAAATCTGATGGAATTTTAATTGTAGATCTGCCGATATTTTTTGAGCGGGAGAGTTATCTGATAAATATGGATATTTTGGACCCCCAATGGTGGGTACTTCACTCCCACGGTGTAGATCAGGGTTCGGGTCAGGAAATTTTTAAAAAAATCTTTGATATTTTCTGGAGTTTAGTATTCTTAGGGGCAACATTGCCACTTATGCTTTTGACATCTCTAGCGATATTGATAGAGAGTAAGGGAAGGGGGCCAATATTTTATGTGCAGGAGCGTGTTGGCTTTAATGGGCGCATTTTTTCAGTTATGAAGTTTCGTAGTATGCGGACCGATGCTGAACATGATGGTGTAGCCAGGTGGGCGCAAGAGGATGATAACCGGATTACATTTGTCGGTGAATTTATACGTAAAACCCGTCTTGATGAATTGCCACAATTTATCAATGTATTGCGGGGAGAGATGAGTTTTATAGGTCCAAGACCGGAAAGGCCGGTGTTTGTAGAGCTTTTGAAAAAGCAAATACCTTATTATACTGAGCGGTTACGCGTAAAGCCCGGTATTACAGGCTGGGCGCAGGTGCGGTATGGATATGGTTCTTCAAAGGCTGATGCCGCAGAAAAATTAAAGTATGATCTTTACTATGTGAAAAACCACGGTATTTTTCTAGATTTATTAGTGCTAATATATTCTGTAGAGGTAGTTCTCTTCGGGTCTGGTGCTACTGGACCTAGAGATGAACAAAAAAACAGTATTTAAAATAAGAGTTAATATGGAATAGTTCATAATTTACATGGACTTTTACATATCTTTAGATCGTTAAATCAGTTCTACATGGCTCTATTTAGCAAAAAGACATAGTTATTTTAAGAAAAATTCCTTTGCGAACCAACCCCTTAAGGAGTAAAATCCATAATTTATAAATTATCCTGGAGAACTCTATACTTAATAGTGGTATTTGTTGTACAATCAACGGATTATCCTTGAGGTGGAGTAATAGCGTAGAGTGTGGGTCTATTATACGTCTTAGGATATTGCTGAATAACTTGTTGGTTTTCTTTCACTAAATAAGGGAATGTCTCTATTAGATAATGACAGTTTTTTTGTTATCTGTCGCCAGTCCCTTATTACCAAGGTATAACGCTGTTAAAGTATGCAGCAGGATTTTGCACTAAGAGACCTCTATTATCAGGTAATTATCTATCTGGGGGGCATGTGGCGTCATCGGTGGCAAGCCGTTCTTTTGGCGTGGTTTATCTGTCTAGCAGGATGGGTATCTGTTGCTATGATGGACGACCAGTATGTCTCACAAGCAAAGGTTAAAATTGAGGACCCACGAGAAAATATCAAAGATTTTCTAGCCCAAGATTCTGGTGTAATGGATGTTACCAGAGAGGCTCGGAAGTTTCTTAATAGTCTGCTTTCCCGCAATAACCTTTTAGGTGCTATTAGCAAGACTGATCTTGCTTTTAGTGTGAATAACGATAGAGAAACCGAGGAGATGCTTAACGCTCTCCGCGCCCAACTTTCCGTTTCTGCTTCTGGTGGCAGCGTCTATACCATCACCCATCGCCATAGTAACCCACAGATTACCCAGCAAGTTGTGGCATATTTAATTGATCTTCTTCCCCGCGATAAAGTGAACGAGTTTCTAGGTGGACAGGCTCAGGCTGCAAAGAAATTTTTGCAGGCTCAGGTTGAGGAGTATGAGTCCAAGGTGAGCAAAGCTGAACAGGAGTTGCGAGCCTTTAAAAAGAAACATGTGATGATTCTTCCTGATAATCAAGGCGGCTATTACGAGCGGTTACAGAAATTTTCTAAGCAACAGGAGCAAGATAGTGCGCTAGTTATTGCATTGGTAAAACGTCAGGAAGAGATGCAAAGGCAGTTACAGGACTTAAAAAAACAGAAGAAGGTCGAACCAAAAGAGGTTGTTGAAGATATTGTTGATGAGCGTGTTGTTGCTTTAAATGCCAAGTTAGATAAGCTTTTTTCCCAATATTATCTTATGGGTGGCGAAAAACGGCCCCTCTATACCGAGAGCCACGCTGATGTCATTGCCATACGCAAAGCGATTGCAAGAATTGAAAAACAACGAGAAGAAGAAAAGTCAAAATCATTTGTTGAGGACACAGAATCTGACAGTTGGGAGTTGGAAGCAAATCCAATTTTTAGAAAACTAAAAATGGAAGCGAGTGCAATTGATATTGAGCTTGCTTCTGTTAAAGCCAGACAGGCAACTACAGCAAAACAGATTGAAAAGCTCAAGGAGCTGGAGGACGTTATTCCAGCGATGGAGAATAAACTTTTTCGTCTACAGGGATATTTAGACCAGAAAAAAAATAAGATGCTCAAAATGTTGAACAAAGAGACCCAGGCTACAGAAACTGCTGAAATTGAAGCTCGTTTAAGTCGGTTTGTGCGTTTTAGGATTATTAGCAAGCCAAATCTTCCCCGTAGACCAATTGGGCCGAAGCGAACTCTGTTTTCTACTATTGTTTTGATTGGAGCTATCTTGGCAAGTGTCACTTTGGCTCTTTTCCTTGCCATAGTTCGGCCTGTTTTCGATTCTCCAGGATCTTTAAAAAGGGTGTTGGGACTGCCAGTGCTAGGAATGGTCTCAATGGTGGATGAAGGTTTTGGTCAGAACTGGTTTGCTTCTACAATATTTTTTATTTTTTCAATTGTTTCACTATTAGTGGTATATGCAGGTCTTGTTTTCTTGGCACCAAGTTTTTGATTAAGAAACCTGCTACTAGTAAATGTTTAAGATCTCTGGTTAATGTACTAATATAGGTCTAGGTATATGTCTGAAGCGTTGGTTCGTAAAAAGGTACTTTTAGATTTTGAAAAGCTTCGGGCAAAAGGGATTTTGACCCCTGATACCGGGAGGAGTGTCGTTGCTGAGGAGTATCGGGTTATTAAAAGGCCGCTACTTTTAAAAGCAAGTCAGGCAGACACCAATAAAGACAGACCAAAAAAGTTAATGATGGTGACAAGTGCTTTTCCAAAGGAGGGGAAGACTTTTACTGCCATAAATCTGGCCATGAGTTTGGCCGCGGAGATGGACTCAACAGTTTTGTTGGTAGATGGTGATGTTGCAAAGCCATCTGTAAGTAGAATTCTCGGTTTTAAATCCAAAATTGGTCTTATTGACTGTTTGATGGGGAAAGTTTCTGACTATACTGAGGCCGTCATTCGTACCAATGTACCAAAATTAATGATTCTTCCATCAGGTCGTAGACATCACCATGCAACTGAACTTCTTGCAAGTGATAGTATGCGGATTCTCCTTAAAAAAATGATGCAGGACCCTAACCGTATCGTTGTTTTTGACTCACCGCCACTCTTGCTTACCACCGAATCAAGAGAACTAGCCCGGACTATGGGGCAGATTGTCGTTGTTATTGAGGCGGAACGCACACCACAAAATGCTGTAAAAGATGCATTGGGGCAGTTGGAAGATTTAGAAATTGTCGGTTTGGTGTTGAATAAAACTCGCAGACGTGGTCGTGGCGGTTATTACTATTATGGTTATGGTGGTTATGGTGGCTATGGTGGCTATGGTGGTTACGGCGGATATGGTGGTTACGGCGGTTACGGTGGCTATGGCGGTTATGGTGGTTATGGTGGTTATGGTGCTCATGGATCATCTGATGGTCAAAATAAAAAGAAAAGAAAACAAGGTTTGATCAGCCGACTGTTTGGGCTGTAAAAAAACAAATTTCCCTGTTAAAGCGTTGGTAATGCCCGTGTCTTCACCTATTATTTGCGTCGTTGGCGCGCGACCGAACTTCATGAAAATGGCTGCTATTTTGCCAGTCTTAAAAGGTGGAAACTCTCCACTTAATACCTACTTGGTCCATACTGGTCAGCACTATGACGCTGCCATGAAGGATGCCTTTTTTCACCAGTTGGATATTCCCACTCCCAATATTGATCTTGAAGTAGGTTCTGGAACTCATGCATTACAGACGGCGGAAATAATGCGCCGTTTTGAGCCGATTATTGATCAGGAACGTCCTGGGGCTGTGTTGGTGGTAGGTGACGTAAACTCCACAATTGCTTGTGCTTTGGTGGCTGTTAAAAAGGGTGTCCCGGTTATCCATGTTGAGGCTGGGCTTAGGAGTTGGGACAGAACCATGCCGGAGGAGATCAACCGTATTTTGGTTGACCAACTAGCAGATTTTCTTTTTACCACAGAACGGATTGCCCTGGATAATTTAACCCGTGAAGGGATAAGTGCAAATAAGGTTCATTTTGTCGGTAATGTAATGATTGATACCTTGTTAAGGTTATTGCCAAAAGCACCCCAAGCTAAATCAATATTGGCAAAGTTCTCGGGTGGAGCACCTTTTCCCCTTGATTCTGGCAGTTATGGTCTTTTGACTTTGCACCGTCCTTCAAATGTTGATGAGGCCGATATGCTAGAGGGCTTATTGCAGGAGTTGGCAAGTATCAGCAAGCAAATTCCCCTAATTTTTCCTATTCATCCTCGCACAAGAGCACAAATCAAACGTTTTGGCTTGGAGAAACTTTTGGCTGAAACCAACTTTTTGCCAATGCCTCCTATCGGCTATTTAGAAATGTTGGGGTTGATGAAAGATGCAAGGTTAGTGCTAACAGATTCTGGGGGGATTCAAGAGGAGACTACGGCTCTTGGTATACCCTGTATTACTATTCGTGAGAATACAGAGAGACCTATTACTATTACATCAGGTACAAATACCTTGGTAGGCAGTGATGGCAAGAAAATGAGAATGGCAGTTATGGAAGTGCTTGAGGGTGGAGGTAAGGCTGGGCGCATACCAGAACTTTGGGACGGCAAGGCAGCTTTGCGTATTGCTGCGGTTTTGCAAGATAGTTTTGCAAATGTCTGTGCTAGATAATCTAAAATTATCTAGGCCAGATTCAGTTAAGATAGCTGAATCTACAATTACCAACGCCATGAGTGTTGATGTAGAAGACTATTTCCAGGTTGCTGCCTTTGAGGGCCATATTCCTCTGGAGAAGTGGGATAACTGGCCTTGTCGGGTAGAGGCTAACACAGATCATATGCTGGCCCTATTTGATCAATACAATATTCACGCTACATTTTTTATTTTAGGTTGGGTGGCGCAACGCTTTCCAGCTCTTTTGCAGCGTATTGTAGCAGCAGGTCATGAGGTTGCTGGTCATGGTATGAACCATGTACGTATTTTTCGCCAGACCCCTAAAGAGTTTATGGCAGATATTGTCACGAGTAAAAAGCTGCTTGAGGATATTAGTGGCCAAAAAGTGGTTGGCTATCGTGCACCTACATACTCTATTAACCAAGACACCCTCTGGGCCTTAGATCTTCTTAACGAAGCTGGCTATAGTTATAGCTCCAGTATATATCCTGTGCATCATGATATTTACGGTATGCCAGATGCTCCTCGTTTTCCCTATTATCCCAGGCAGGATGTTGTTTCTGGTAAAAGGGGGATTTTAGAGGTTCCTATTACCACAACACTTCTTGGAAATCACCGTATACCATGTGGTGGGGGTGGATATTTTCGTCTTTATCCTTTTGCTTTAACCCGTTGGGCTTGGGACCGAGTAAATGGTGAGGGTCAGCCAGGGGTGTTCTATTGTCATCCATGGGAGTTTGATCCCGAACAGCCACGGGTACCAAATTTAAACTGGAAAACACGCTTTAGGCACTATCTTAATCTTGGGCTTATGGAGAGCCGACTAAAGAAGATGTTAGTCTCTTATAAGTGGGATAGAATGGACAAGGTGTATAGAGATAGCATGTGATGAGCACTGTTGCTAAATCACCAGGTTCGGTACATGTCCGGCCTCTTGGCGGGGAGGCTGATGGGTTGTTATGGGACAAATTTGTTATGAGTTGCCCCAATGCTACCTTTTTTCACCGCGAGGGATGGCGTAGGGTGATTGAGACTAGCTTTTCTCATAAAGCCCACTATCTGTTGGCAGAGGAGGATGGAGAGATTGCAGGGGTTCTGCCTTTGGTTCGTCAGCGCAGCCTGCTTTTTGGTGATGCTCTTATCTCCACCCCTTTTTGTGTCTATGGTGGGGTTGCTACAAGTAGAGATGATGTTCGCATCGCTTTGGAGTTGCAAGCAGCCGCAATGGCTGACAGTATGGGGGTTGCCTATCTTGAGTGTCGCAACCGGGCATCTTCCAACCCAAATTGGCCGACAAAAGATCTCTATTGTGGTTTTTCCAAGGCTATCTGGGACAATCCCCAAGAAAATTTGCTTGCCATACCTAGAAAACAACGGGCAGAGGTGCGTAGGGGGCTTAAAAATGGCTTGGTTGGGGAGTTAGATCAAGATGTCGGGGGCATATGTTATGATATCTATTCTCAGAGTGTGCGAAATTTAGGCACACCTGTTTTTGCGAGAGATTATTTTAAGATTTTAAAATCGGTATTTGGCAAAGATTGTGATGGTTTTGTGGTGCGTCAAGAAGGCAGAGCTGTGGCAGCAGTGGTAAATTTTTATTTTCGTGATGAGGTGTTGCCATATTATGGGGGTGGTATAGCTGAGGCCCGTAGTTTGGGTGCAACCCATTTTATGTACTGGGATTTAATGTCCCATGCCAGCCGGGAGCGGGGAGTAAAAATATTTGACTTTGGTAGAAGCAAAAGGGGTAGTGGCTCTTTTGCATTTAAACAATATTATGGTTTTACCCCAGAACCCTTACTATACCAATATCATCTAGTTGGGCAAAACTCGATCCCTGATTTATCGCCAAACAATCCAAAATATCGGTTGTTTATCAATATGTGGAAGCGTTTACCTCTGTCGGTTTCCCAGTTTATCGGCCCGTGGATAGCAAAAAACCTAGGATAAATAGATAGATAAAAAAATATCAGCTAACGTCATATACCCGTATTGCGAGAAAATGGTGTTAGCTGATATTATTGAATTTTGTATTGTGAGATAATGAATGTAATGGAGATTGTACGGAATACTACTCTTGCCAGACAGGATTTACCACGGCAGTAACACGGAGTTCATGATATCCATTTTGAATGGCAGTACTTGGAATTTGTCTGACGTTATCGCCAATATGGTAGTTCTCTTTGCCATCACTGAATATATACCAGCTTTTTGATGTTTTTGATGCGTTCTCTCTTGCTTCAACAACTGCTTCGTTATAAGTCATTTTTTCCCCCACAAATTTTTACAGAACAGGCCATAATTAAAACACATACACATGTTTATGTTAAAAAAATAAACAGTTATATCTAATATTCATTAATAGTCTAATCTAATCTTCGTTAATAGTCCAATCTAATCTTCGTTAACAGGTTAAATCTAACATTCATTAAAAATTATTGGTAATGAAGAAAAGAGTCTTGCGACTCAAGTGAGCTACATATTGCATGGAACTTAGACAGAAGACAAGTGAAAAAAAATATTTTTTATCTTTATGAAAAATAAAGAAATTTTAAAGATGTTCTTATTAAGAAAATGAAATTAAATATATAACTACAACTCCTTGACATTAAAAAATTCAATGAAAAAAAGAGGCTGAAAAAAGTAAAAAATAACGAAAGCTACTGAAAAGTTGATAAATTTATCTTCTATCTTGGTTTAGATTGAGAAACACCATTTTTGAGTAAAAATGTAAACAATCTTATCCTGGTGTTGAAATTGTTTACTTATATTTATAGTTGGCAATGTCTCTCTTTATATTAAACCTGAGTTGCTTAGAACATGTTTAGTGGGTTATCCTTACGGGGTTTATTCTTACTTTTAAATTTGGCAAATTATATGGAGTTTGGATGTTGGAAAGTACAAAATCGGTTATTGAGTCATCTCTCTTAGCCCAAATTAAAGAGAGCAGGGATGTGAAACAGCGTATTTTGGATAAGCCTGCCTGTTTACAGAGTGTGCAGTCTGCTTGCGATTTAGCTCTGACTTGCTATCAAAAGGGGGGAAAACTCTTGATTGCTGGTAATGGGGGGTCAGCAGCAGATGCCCAACATATTGCTGGTGAGTTGGTAAGCCGTTTTTTCTTTGACCGCCCTTCGTTGCCTGCAATTGCCCTAACCACCGATAGCTCTATTATTACAGCTATAGGCAATGATTATGGCTATGAATATCTGTTTTCCCGGCAGATTGAGGGAAATGGGCAGCAAGGAGATCTGTTTTTGGCGATTACCACTTCGGGTAATTCACCAAACATTCTTGAAGGTATCGCTGCAGCTAAGAAAAAAAATATGCAGGTGATTGGTTTGACCGGGGAAAAAGGGGGCAAGATGGCAGATTTGTGTGATGTCTGTATTAAAATTCCATCAACTGTGACACCTCGTATCCAAGAGGGCCATATTCTTGTTGGTCATCTTCTCTGTGATTTTATTGAAAGGTCAATGTTTACACCCGAAAAGTAACAAAGATTATGGTAATTCTTTCCAAAGTTTAAAAAGGACAAAACAATGAAAAGATCATTTATAGTTGAAAGCATCATAGTGCTGACTCTTATTTTTTCCGGGTTGGCTTACGCTGCTGACAGTGTAGAGCAAAAGCCATTTGATTCTGTTGAGTTGGAAAAATTTATTGCAGGTTATCCGGTAATGACCAAGTGGCAATCGCCAAAGGGTTATTATGTTGGGGATTTAAGCAATCCATGGGTGATGGCTGGAATGCAGTATGACAGTGAGTTTGCTTTGAGTTTGAAAGAGAAAGGCTGGGACGTCAGTCGCTATTTTTATCTGCTAAACCATGTAAGGCAAGGGATGATTCAGGAGCACTCAAAACGTCGAGCCCAGAAGTTGGACGAAAAGATAAACAGACAGATGGCGGAGATGGCCCAGAGGGTAGCAACCCAGCAAAAAATGTTTGAGGCCCAAATGCAGGAGCAGAACCGCAGGGCAGAAGCCTGGATAAAAGATCAGTTGGCAGCACAGAAAGAGCAGGTGCGTAATAACCCTTACATGCACCCGCTACAGAAAAAAAGTATCCTCGAATTTTTAAATCGCTCCTCATCTGAGGCGCAATGGGTTTCTGCTCCTCAAGCTAGTTATGAGCAGGCACAAGCCCGTGCAAATGCCCAGCAAAAAGCCTGGGAAGAGTCTTATCGCCAATCTATAAAGAATAACCAAGATATTCCAGTGCAACAGAAGATTGCTATTTTAGAGGGGCTAGACAGAGCCAACCAGCCTGTTGCGGTTACTCCACAAACGCCTATGCCCACGCAAAAAGAGATGATGAACCGAATGCAGGAGCAGCGCAAAGAGTGGATAGAGGAACAAATTGCGCGGGTTCAGAGTAACCCAGGATATTCTGCTGAACGCAAAAAAAAGATTGTCAAACGGCTGCAAAGGTTTGCAAAACAGGTTGAAAATGGTTTTGATGAGCAAATCTCTGCTGGACTTCCTGTTACAGAAAAGGCACTTGTTCAAGAAAATTTTGACCGCTTGGTTAAGATAATGAAGGTTAAATAGCTGGATCATGGTAGCCACTTTTTTATCTTGTTTTTTTGCACTTTTGTTGCTCTTTCCCAGTGAAAGTTTTGCTGGGGAAGTAGCAAAACCGCAAAAGTCTGTCAAGGTGACGGTAAAACCCCTTAAATCTCTTGTTACCTATCCGAGTGATGATGCACCAGCTACGGTGGTTAGTTTAAATACAACTCAACTATCTCCAGAGGTTGCAGGTAAAATAGTCGATTTAGCTGTTGAAGTGGGAGATGTCGTGGAGCAGGGCAAAGTTGTCGCCAGTTTGGACCCTTGGGTTTATCAGGGACAACTACAACAGGCCCAAGGGGTGTTAAAAGAGCTTGAGGTTGCTTTGGCGTTAGCAAAAAAAGAGCGGGACAGAGCCACAAGACTCCAAAAAAAAGGTCAATCTACCCAAGCAGTATCAGATAGTAAAATTGCTCAGGTCGATAGTCTGCTAGCCAAATTGGTGGGGCAAAAATCCCGTGTGGCTGAAAGTCGCATTCGTCTAGGTAAGACGACAATCAGTGCGCCATTTGCAGGTTTGATAACTGAGCGAAGTGGCCAAAAAGGGGGTTGGGTAGGGCCGGGAACTCCCATAGCTACTTTGGTAGATCTGCAAGGTGTAGAGCTTGTTGCTGCTGTGCCATCTTTACGAATTGAGCAACTTAAACAGGCAAAGGATTTAGCTTTTGTCCATAGGCAAAAAAAATATCCTGTTACCATTCGTACCATACTGGCAATTGAAAATGTAGCTACCAAAACCAGAGAGGTACGTTTGCTATTTACCAGCAAAAAACCACCCCCTGGAGCTACAGGACGATTAACATGGGTGGACCCCAGAGCACATTTACCACCATGGGTCTTGGTGAGACGGGATAAGGGTTTAGGTCTGTTTTTGTCAGATATGGCAACCGCCCATTTTTTATCTCTCCCCAACGCTCATGAGGGTCTTCCTGCTCTGTTGCCAGAAATAGTCGGGTTAGGAGATGTGGTTATTGATGGTAGAGAGTCCCTTATGCAAGGTGACTCTCTAGCCATTATATCAAGTGAAGATTGAACGCAAACAGATAGAGCTAATTTATGATTCGCCGTCTTCTCAGTAATCATGTTTTTGCCAACCTGACTTTTTCCCTTATTTTAGTGGTGGGGCTTCTTACCTATGGTCTGTTGCCAAGGCAACAAGATCCTGACATGAATTTTAACTGGATAAGCATTATAACCCCTTTGCCGGGGGCTGCGGCCGAAGATGTGGAAAAGCTGGTTACAGACCCTCTAGAAGATGCCCTACAGAAAATTCCCGATGTCAACTTTGTTCTCTCTGCCAGCCAGCAGGGCTCTTCTGATATATTGATCCGTTTTGTCGAGCTGGACGATAGAACCTTTGATAAAAGGGTTAGCGATCTTCGCCGTGAGATTAGCAATAAAGAACAGGAGCTGCCAGAAGATGCTTTAGATCCCTTTATTATAGAGATAACCAGCTCCAACGGTTTTCCGACGGCCTCTGTGGTGGTGGTAGGTTCTGCTGATGATGAAAATCTCCGCAAACAGGCTCTGCTTGTGCAAAAAGAGTTGGAGCGCATCAAGGGGGTAGACAGTGCCAATGCTTTGGGTCTGCGTGACCCGGAGTTGCAGATCCGCTTTGATCCCTTTCATTTACAAAAATTTGGTCTTAACCCTAGTGATCTTGCAGATCTAATACGCGCACGTTACCGCGATGTTTCTGGTGGTGCGGTACAGGGTCCAGATGTTCTGTGGTTGCTACGCTTGCAGGGTTCAACCTCTGACCCGGCCCAGCTTGCCAAAATGTTGATACCAACCGCAAAAGGGGAGTTACCTCTTGGCCGTCTGGCCACGGTTGCAAGAGGACGGGAAAAACCTAGAAAAATAGTGAGTTATGGTGGCAAGCCTGCTGTAATGTTTACGGTTACCAAACGTCCAGGGGTTAACACCATTCAACTTGTTGACCGTATATCTGCCTATATTAAAACTTGGGAAAACCGTAACCAGCTATCGGGAGTTCAGTTGGTTTTAGCTGATGACCAGACTCATATGGTACGCAATGCCTTGGGAACAATGGAAAAAAATGCTTTGGTGGGCCTTGGTTTGGTTATGTTGACCACCTGGATTTTTTTGGGAAGTCGCATAGCACTGTTAATAGGCATCGGTATTCCCTTCACCTTGGCGGGGGTCTTTGGCATTTTGCATAGCTATGATTTTTCTTTAAATGTCATGGTTCTGTTAGGTGTAGTAATATCCCTGGGTATGTTGGTTGATGATGCCGTGGTGGTGGTCGAGGCTATTTATGCCCGAATTGCCCAAGGTGTAGAGGCTATGGATGCCAGTTTGCAAGCCTTAGATGAGGTAGCAGCACCTGTGACAACTTCGGTATTGACCACAATGGCGGCATTTTTGCCACTTATGCTATTGCCCGGTATAATGGGTAAGTTTATGCGTGTAATACCCATGGTGGTTAGTTTGGCTTTGGCGATTAGCCTTATTGAAGCATTTTGGATGTTGCCATCCCACATTTCTGCTTTAAAAATTAACTTTAACAAACCCTCATTGATGCAGCGATTCCGTAGCCGAATGTTGCAAAAACTACGCTCAAGTTATTGTCGTGCTCTGCTTATTGTCTTGCGACGCCCTAAAATTTCCATGACCCTTGCTGCAGTGCCTTTTTGTTTTGCAGTCGCTGCGGTAGGTGGCGGTATGGTAAAAATGAATTTTTTTGCCATGGACCCCATTCCAATATTCTACGTCAATGTCACCATGCCAATTGGCACTCCACTGGATAAGACCCTTTTAGTTACCCAAGCTGTAGAAAAACAGGTGCAAGATGGTCTTAAATCTGGTGAGGCAAGATCAGTCGTAAGTTATGCCGGACAGATGATGACTGAGACCAAACCATTTTTTGGTGATCAATATGGTCAGATCATGGTGAGTTTGGTAAGTAAACTATCCCATCGGCGAAGTGTTGATGAAATTATCGCTTCTGTACGGGAGCAGGCAACATCAGTTCCTGGGCCAGAGAATGTGGCTTTTCTGCCGCTTTCTGGTGGCCCCCCAGTTACTAAACCTATAAGTGTAAAGGTGAGGGGGGATAACTTTGAAACTCTGCAACAAGCAGCAAACAAGCTTAAAGATTATCTAAAAACTATTCCTCAAGTTAGGGATATCAGTGATGATTTTACTAAAGGCAGTGTAGGGCTTTCACTAACTCCCGATGATGATGGTCTGCGCCGAGCAGGGGTGCATCCATCTCTTTTGCCACGTATGGTACGCCTTTTGGGAGATGGCGAGGTGGTTGCCAGTTTTCAGCATGAAGGGGGAAAAGTTGATGTGCGGGTAATGGCAGAGCATCGGCAGCTCGACGGAATTGATGATATTCTGAAAGTTCCTGTTACTACTATGGATGGTAATACAGTTTCTTTGGAGAACATTACCCACCATGAGATAAAACGGGGTCTCTCAACTATTCGTCACTACAATTTTCGGCGTACAATTACTGTAGAGGCGGAGTTGGACAAAGAGAAGATGGATACAGTTACAGCCAATAATTTAATAAAAAAATATTGGTTGGAAGTAGGATGGGAGTATCCTGGGGTTAATCTTGATTTTTCTGGCATACTTGATGATATCAACGAGGCTCTAGACTCTATAGCTGTGTTGTTTTTGTTGGGAATTGGCCTTATGTATATGATTTTAGGGACACAATTTCGCAGCTATTTTCAACCTCTTATGATCTTGGTAACAGTACCAATGGCCTTTACTGGGGTAGTCTTTGGTCTACTGTTAACTGGCCTGCCTTTAAGCCTCTACACCTTATATGGTGTTGTGGCGCTATCTGGAATTGCGGTTAACTCATCAATCGTTCTTATATCTGGTGCCAATGATCGTCGTAGTTCTGGTATGAGCGTGCACCACGCAATTATCTATGCAGCCAGAAGACGAGTAGTGCCAATTCTCATAACCACGGTAACAACTATTGCTGGCCTTTTTTCCCTAGCCGTAGGCTTTGGCGGTCAGTCCCTGTTATGGGGGCCGGTGGCAACAGCAATTGTCTGGGGTTTGGCTTTTTCCACCACTCTTACACTTTTTATGGTCCCTCT
>JADFYX010000329.1 GCA_015232795.1 Magnetococcales bacterium | reverse complement strand
TGCAACGATGTTGTCAACTGAATAAGGTTCTATTGGAGCTGCAATGATTTCTTCTTCTGGTTCAAGTTCTGGGTTATCTGTTTGCAATGCCTGCTCAGATTTTGAACTGGATTGAGTTGTAGTGCTGCCATCCTTGAATAGCCATGCAGAATAAGATAGTTGTGGGAAGGAGTGAACTGGATATGCTTCTTCTTGGAAGCGAGTTTCCAATGTATCCAAGACAATCAGATAATCTTTTGCACTGCAGTACTTTTTGGGACCGTTCAAACCAATATTAATTCCAAGTTTCTCATTGATATAGTGCCTGGACTTGGTTTCTAATGTCGGATAATTCCAAGGTCGAATCCAATAAAGCCCCATTGTCAGGTTCCAGCCAACCATTTTTACTTTTCTAGGGTTATCAAATGCGTCAATGAATGATAATCGAGTATCAGTATCCTCAGACTCAACGTTTTGTATAGCTTTTTCAAAAACTTCCCAAAGTGAATCAATATCATTTGGCTTCCTGTCTTTCGCATAGGCGAATAACCAGGATCGTTGGTTGTTGAGGACTGGTATTCCGTCAAAGGATTCAGGCACTGGCACATCTACGCCCAGGAAATCTGCTAACTCTTTTGCAATTATTTTTCGGTTGGTATCGGTAATGCTGCGATTAAAAATTCCAATGGTTGTGAATGGGCATATGTCTTTAAGAGGGCCGGTTGTGCCATCCTGAAATTGGTCTTGTAAATTTGAAAGGCCGTCAACTTGAGCAGCAATGGCGTGTATACCTGTAACCAGTTCTTCTCTATTGTTTTTAAAACCAATCAATTTATCCGCAAAGTCCTCATAGAAAAGAGTCCATTTGAATTTTTCATTGGTCATTTCCTTATCACCGAAGCGTGCTTGCCAATAAGGGGCGTTTCTAAATCTAGTTATGTCCTGGGTCTTCTCTTCAAACGCAAAATTGATCAATTCATCGTTCATCCAATCACCAGGCAGAACTCTCCAGATGGTCCCTCTGTAAGTGTAGAAATACCATTCTCGAAGTGATTCAAGCTTTGTCCATTCAACCTTTATTTGGCAGCCATCTCCAATGTTTTCAGTTACTGTTCCAATAACTTTTATGGCCATGACAGAAACCGAATGCTCTCGGTTATCAAATGGCAGCCCATTTTTGCGTGTGTAGACAGATTTGATTGCTATTCGGTCTCCTGGCTGGATCGATTTTACGAGATCAAGGTACTTATCATCGTATCCATTTTGCCAAATACCATCCTCAAGAAACCTCGGTGTTTGGTCCCCATCTTTACCCCATGTAGCTCCAACGAACCAGCATGTTTGAGTACTGCGCCCATCTGGTTGTGTATTCATAATTTTTCCCCCTCGCTTATCATGTACGCAGCAGTTCTTGCTGAAAAAAACCAGCGCCACGGACACCGTTGTCAACCAGAATGTCTGATATTAGTGATATTTCATCTCTATGGGTAGCGTTTAGATACTGAGCTTTTTTTTCTAGTATGAGCTTTAATAGTTCGACAGTTTCGTGACCATGTGATCGCCAGAAATCTCGATCTTGTTGTCTGTCCTTTACGATTGAGGTGAGCCAGGAGAGAGCCGGGTCGGGAAATAGATCAAGCCCGCCACGTTTGAAGAGCGTGAGAACTCCGAGAAATAATGTCAAGTTGGTTCCAAATTTTCGAACAGCACGCTCGATAAGTGAAGAAAAACGATGTAATTCAGGCCACCCCTCATCAATGTCACAAGCCAGAGGTAGAGGGTAGCCACCAAAGCAGAAAAATAGTGTGATAGAGCAACTGGCAAAGTCACGATTTACATACCCTCTATGAAAATGTTCTCCCTCTTTATTATCGAGAATCCAATTTGCAATAGTATTCCAGGTAGCATAAGCCTCTTCGGTGAAGGTTTTCGGCATTAAGATGGCATGCGCCAAATATGAAGGTGCAAAACTCTGCATTGCAAGCAGAGCCGTCTCATTATCTGCAGTAAACAGCGGTTTTAGGATTGTAGATTCCACTTCTTTCAAAGACAATCTTGATGCAGCTTTTCCTAGCCAGTTGAAGAAAGAAAATACCCATTCATACGGTGTATTGTTATCATGATCTCTTCTTGAACCAGCAAAAGGTGGAATGATCTCTTGGATTGTCATATCCACCAATTGTCCAATAAGTTTCAAGAACTGCGTTCGCCATTCGGGATTCTTATGTAGTATTTCTAGATCTACAGTCAGGATTGCTTTCTCCGCCAAGCCCCAATCGAACAATACGGTGTTTCTAACATAATCATGAGTTTCTTGACCGGGGCTGGTAGGGTGTGCTGGCCCCTTGATCCACGGCATAGGAATGTCAGGTAGTATTTGTGGAATGCCTGAATCTAATGCATTATTTGAGTGATCAAGGAAAGCAAGGTTCCGCGCAGCCTCAAGCTCATCCCAATAAGGTCTGTGATAATCAGGAGTGGCATCCTTTTCTGTGATGCATGTGGTGACAAGTAGGCAATAAAGTATCCAGAAAAAATCTGGAAACGTGGGAGCATATAACTTTGCAGACGATGCAACAGCCTCAACAACGCCTTCGAGAGGATCGACAGCTAAGTCCAATATAGAGATCTGGCATTGCCGAACTTCATAGTTGCGAAGCAGGAGTGCGCCGAACCCGTGAACAGCAAAAACTAGTGGGTGCATCGAAAGAATCGATCCTCGATAGCTGGTGGAGTCAACATCAGCTGGAGTCGTGACGGCTCGTTTTAAAACATCCAAGCACCAAGTGGCGGTAGTTTTATTCCAAGTTGATGAGTCTTCGTATCTGGCAACTACATATGCCGCACCCACCACAGCAGATTTCTGGTTCAGACCAACAAAGTCTGACAGACTCGCAGGACTACTAAATAGCTCTTCATAATCAAGGGTTCTAGCTTCTTCCAGTCCTTCAATAATGGTGAGATCTTCATGGACAGATCCAGCTTCAATGCTCCTCTGTGCCCACAAAGCTAACCGTATACATCTGTCCTGATGTGTCTGTTCTTCAAGTTGACCAAGTCGTTCCTCCGACTTGGCGGAAGGAGGATCGTTCCAAACTTTATAGCGTTTACCATCCTCAGT
>JADFYX010000328.1 GCA_015232795.1 Magnetococcales bacterium | reverse complement strand
TGAAAATAGTTGCGTTCAAATATATCACCGGGAACAGCAATGGTTTTGCCGGCAGTGAGACCTTGCCATAGGGTTTTAGCCAAAATATTAACCACAAAACCCACATGACCAAAAAAGGCTTCATCAAATTTTGCAAGGGCGATATCTGGCTCTTTTTCATCCAGAGCATGTAATTCTTTCAACAAAAATGGATGAGCGCGTATGGCCCCCTGACCAAAGACAATCAAGGTACGGGTGAGGATATTTGCCCCCTCCACAGTTATACCAATGGGTATTGATTGATAAATCCGGGCCAGCATGTTTTTTGGCCCACGGCTAATGGCAGCACCACCCAAAATATCCATGGCGTTATTAACCACCAAGCGCATGCGTTCGGTGAGTTGATATTTTGTTAAAGCTGAGATAACCGAGGGTTTTTCACCTTGATCCACAGCTCCTGCGGTGAAGGTTCTGGCTGCCTCCATCATGTAGGTTTGACCAGACATGTGGCCCATAACCTCAGCTACACCCTCAAAGCGACCTATGGGTAGGCCAAACTGTTTCCGTACCCGGGCATAGTTACCAACAACCCGGCTACAGGTTTTAGCAGCACCACTGCTTAACGCTGGCAGAGAGATTGCTCTACCTTCAGATAGGCAATCCATCAACATCCGCCACCCCTGCCCTACCCGTTGGGGTCCGCCAATTACCCAATCCAGAGGTATAAATACATCATCACCTTGGGTGGGACCGTTTAAAAATGGAATACCAAGGGGATCGTGGCGTTTACCTATTGTGATATTTTTGGTCGAGGTGGGAATAAGAGCCAGGGTAATGCCCAACTCTTTTTGGTTGCCTATTAGATGGTCAGGGTCAAAAAGTTTAAAGGCAAGACCCAAAACTGTAGCAACCGGGGCCAGGGTTATATAGCGTTTGTTCCAGTTTAGTTGAATGCCCAAGACATCATTTTTACCTTCAAATTTTGCTTTTCTTACCACAACCCCAGTGTCTGGCATAGAGCCAGCATCACTGCCAGCCTGGGGTCCGGTTAAAGCAAAACAGGGAACCTCGCGCCCGTCAGCCAAGCGGGGTAAAAAATAGTCTCTCTGTTGGTCTGTGCCGTAATGGCGCAATAGTTCAGCCGGACCAAGAGAGTTGGGAACCATAACAGTGACGGCAACAGTAACACTGCGACTGGCTACTTTGGCGACTATGCAAGAGTGAGCCAAGGCCGAAAAACCTTTGCCACCATATTTTGTCTCTATCACCAGACCAAAAAAGCCCTCTTTTTTCAAAAAGCTCCAGACATTTGGTGGTAGATCATGGCGTTGTGAGGTGATGTGCCAATCATCAATGATATGACAGAGTTTTTCCACCGGGCCGTCTAAAAATTCCTGCTCGGCAGCAGTTAAGGTTGCCTGGGGAATATCTAAAAGCCGATGCCAATCTGGTGCACCACTAAATAGCTCAGAATCCCACCAGACGGTTCCAGCCTCCAACGCCTCTTTTTCTGTCGAGGAAAGTTGCGGCAGAGCCTTACGGAAAAGCCCCATAACCGGGCTGGTAATCCAGCGTCTTCTTAAAGAGTGGAAGTTGGCAAAAAGTGCAACGACAAAATAGAGGGTTGCCAAGCTCCATAGCCCAACACCCCAATTAATTGGGTTTACCTCCCCTTTGGCGACAAAAAAACAACCTAATAAAATTCCCCAGCCAAAGGTCCACAACTCTCTTGATGAATTGTGGTAGGCCAGCCACCAAGAAAGAAGCAACCCACTAGGAATCAACCATATTAATGTGTCCATATCGTCTCTCCTCCATAAATACAAACTCGTTTAAAGTGCAAGTATTACTCTTGCTTTTTTTCTTCATCACTACGCCAGTTAAATGTAGGAAATGAGTGTGGTACTACACTTCCTAGTTTACTGGTCATAGTGCCTAAACTGCTGCGGGCGGAATCCCATCCTAGAGTTCCCCCAGAAACATCCCCCTCCCTTTCTGGTATAAAACAATCACCATCTTTATTACACACCCTGCCTTGGCTATCCCATGGCAGGTTGTGGTAGTCGGTCACATCGTCATCGTTTAGCAGTGGATATTTAATGATGTCAAAATAGGGTGAAACATCAAAATCACGGGGTGCCATGGTGCGAAAGTTGCGCCGATACATTACCAACTCGCCTTCACTGTTGCGTTCAAGCACCGGAATAATGGGAAAGCTGACAGTCATAAAAGCCCTTGCCAGCATGGAAGAACAGACAGCTTTATGTCTCTCTCTTGTGTAGTGCCAGTGGAGCTTTGTTCCCCAGCGTAAGGGAATTAAATTGAAGGGAACCAAAAATCGGAAGAGATCCACAAGATAGCGAAAATCGTACTGACAGCCTAAATGGTTGGCAACAAAACGAATCACTCTGGTATTATCATCATCAGACAGACCATTTGGGCGACAAATACGTATATGATGACGACCATATTCATTCTGCATATCAGAGACAACAACACCACGATCCATCATCGCCTCTATTATCAACAAACGATGGGGAGGACCGTCATAATTCTCTGAAACCAAACGTCGGGTTGCAACATCTGTTATTTTATCTAGGGAACCAATACATAAAGCAGCATGTGACCAAGAGCTATGGGTTGCCAGTTTAATAAGACGGCTTGCCTTACTACGCCCCTCCACCAGCACAACATCACCAGGTTTTATGACCGATCTTATCCTACGAAAATTACAAAGGGGAATCCCAAAAGATTCTCTCTCCTGAATAAGCCACCTTATTATCCCATCGGCAATCCATTTAGTAATTTTCATGTCTGGCTCCTTCTTTTTGGGGCCTTATTAAGCGACCATCTCCTTCTATTTGTAGTTTTGCCAAAATCAGCAGCTAATAAGCCCTTCGTATACTATGATCAAAAAATTCTATTGAAAGTTCCACAACTCAAAATAAGGGGAATAGCCCCAGTATAGTTAAGCTTATAGAAATAATTGGAGATTTTGTTAGGTAAAAAAATGTAAGAATTATGCTTAATGAAACTCAGAAATAGGGGGAAGTTATCTTTAATTTATATATACTTATATTTAAAAATATATAGAATAAAAACTAATAAACTTGATGATCAA
>JADFYX010000327.1 GCA_015232795.1 Magnetococcales bacterium | reverse complement strand
AAAAACCGAAGCAACATTTCAACCAAGGAACACACCCAGCAAGACATTGTGTCTAAACAATCTTTGGTTATAACAAGCACTGTGCATCTGACAGACCAATGAGTATTTAACGGTGTTCAATAGTTTTTTCACACCAGCAAAAAAGATAAAAGATAGCTATGATTCCAATAGCAGTGTTCATGTTAAACTGCATCAAGCAACCATCAAAATTCATAGCCAGAACAACAACACCCTTAAACGTTTAATACTTAATAAAAAGCAAAAATCCCCTGTAAAGCTAATACTTGACTCTGTGAATCTTGCGTTCACCAAGGGTGAACGCATAGGGATTATTGGTCATAACGGTAGTGGAAAAAGCACCCTTTTGCGGGTTATAGCAGGGATTTACCCATTGACCTCTGGAACAGTTAGTCGATCAGGTACAATTTCGGTTAATATGGAACGTGGTAGTGGTCTGGATGGAGAGTTAAACCTGCGTCAGAATATCCAACTCAGCCTTGCTACTACAGGTCGTTATCACCTTTATTCTCAACAAGTTGTTGAAGAGGTTCTCGATTATGCCGAACTTAGCAAGTTTTCTGACCAACCGTTAAAGTTGTTATCATCTGGTATGTTAGCCCGTCTATCATTTGCCATATCCATGATTGGAGATGCCGATATATTGCTTTTGGATGAGGCTTTTGCTACCGGTGACGCTAATTTTATAAAAAAGAGTACTGCTGTAATGCATGAGCGGATCAAAAGCACAGCATTGCTATTTTTTGTCAGTCATCAGATGGATAGTGTCCAGGCAACATGTACACGAACAATTATATTGTCAAATGGAAGGGTTATTGGTGATGGAGCCACAGATGATATGTTGAGGGAATATGGAAAAATCAACAAATCTAGATAATGGACGTAGGCAGGCTCCTCTATCCCTGTTGTTAAAGACAGTCTGGGTTATAGGAAGCCTGCATCTACAAAGGCGTTATTGTGGATCTTGGTTTGGGGCTGCATGGTCTTGGATGCATCCTGTTGTCTATTTACTTGTTTTGTGGATGGTATTTAGCAATCTATTTTCAAATTTTGAAAACTATTTTATCTATCTTGCCGCAGGGCTTTTGCCGTGGATATTTTTTAGCCAGGGTATACAGACCTGCTCTACTGTTCTGGTTACAAATCGGCAAATATTTATCTCATCTCCCGTATCATTCGAAACCCATGTTTTAGGAACCCTTACGGGTGAAGTGTTGCATTTTTTAGTGGCTTTTGTTCTGCTGGTTATCTCTATCCCGTTGTTGGGAATTCCCCTTGGCTGGCATCTCGTGGCTGTACCATTTTTTTTGTTAAACCTTATTTTGTTCACCTTCTCCTGGGCAATAATTATCAGTTTTTTAACACCACTTTATAGGGATATATCCCATTTTTTAACTCTGTTTTTTACTTTTGGTTTCTGGTTGATGCCAATTGTCTACCACTGGTCAAGACTTCCACCTCCTTATAAATATATTGTAAAATACAACCCCTTAACCCTTATAATATCGCCGTTTCAGATTCTTCTACATGGGGGAACACTGCCAAACATTCAGTTGATTGTGACATCATGCCTAACTGTCGCACTGTCAGTATGGTTAGCCTGGTATGTTAAGAGGCGACTTAGCAATAAAATTATCTACCATCTGTAGTCATGATAATACGCAACCTTACTTCAGCATTTGCAATCTGGTTGTCAGGAATTTACCTACTGTTCATCCCTAACATTATTATTATTGATAGCTCAATCACTACTTCTACTTACGATCTTCAGCGTCTATTTGAAATTTTGCTGTTATGTAGTACCTCTGGGTTTTTGTTGTTTCATAACAACAGCCGTAAATGGTGGCTTAACTATTTTGCTGGCTTTTCTGCTACCAGCAAGTTTCTATTGGCAAGCTTTTTTTTGTTGGGGTTTTTATCTGCAATTTTTGTAGCTCCATTACCGAAATATGCCTTACAAGAGCTATCTCTTTTTGCACTGCTTTTTGTTTTGGCAATAAATATTGCCGCCCAGATACAGCAAAATAGTAACAAGTTGCGGATGGTTTTGTTAACAGCAATTTTTATCACTGTTGCCATAATAAGTTGGCAGTTTGTTCTGGAATACTTTTTTTCTCTATTAGATGGTAGCATCACCATTAAAAATAATAATTTTTTCTGGCGTTTTTTAAATCTACGTCTTTTCAACCAGTTTCAAACCTGGACTTTGCCTTTTTTAGCTCTACCTTTTTTACTCTATTATAAAAAAACAGGCCATTGGCGGATATTGCTATTGCTGCCAGCTACTCTTTGGTGGACTTTCTGGCTGCATTCTGGTGGTAGGGCCACAGGAGTGGCTACTATTATTGGTGTTTTAGTTGTCTGGTTGATATTTCGTAAAAAAGCGTTCCCTTTTTTAATGTTTTTAGCAGGAACCCTGCTTTTAGGGGTAATGCTATATTTAATAATGTTTCTGGAGTTCGAGAAGAGTTCAGGAGCAACCTTGATAATTGATCAGGCTTCAGATGGGGGGCTAATAAGGGTCGCAACAAAAGCCGAAAGCCAACGCATGGCTATGTGGTTGGCAGCACTTAAGATGGCCTGGAGCAATCCTTGGCTGGGTATTGGTCCACAGCAATATGCGTTTTATCACCCGATTCAAAATGTCGCCCACCCTCATAATGCGACTTTGCAGGTTTTGGCAGAGTGGGGGGGGCTGGCATTTATCTGTTTTTTCTTGTTGGTACTTTTGGGTTTTATATCCTGGATAAAAAATATAACTCAAACAGTGAGTGACACTACAAAAAATGTAGACTCCTATTTTTTTATGGCACTTACAGCATCTTTTGTCGCAGCAGGGGTCCATGCCCAGTTAAGTGGTATTTTAGTTATGCCTGTAAGTCAGGTAACAGGTGTGATAGTTATAGCCCTTATGCTCTCATATTCTCCACAATATCCAGTAGAAATAGCAAATTCTCGGCAATCCTACCAACATCTGTTGTTGTCTCTTTTTATCTTCGCAATGGGGGCAACACTTATTTGGAGCATTTTTCCCGATATAAAACGTCTTGAAGAGGATAAAACCGTTTTTGTTGAGAGTAGGTATAACGATGGAATATTTCATCCACGCTTTTGGCAACAAGG
>JADFYX010000326.1 GCA_015232795.1 Magnetococcales bacterium | reverse complement strand
TTTTGTTGGTTACGGTATTTTTCATTTTAAATTTTTCAAAAAAAGTAATTGGTTTTCTTAGTTTGTTTAATTAGTACCATAACATAGAAAATTAGCTTTAATTTAACTTAATACGACTCATTTAATCTTTTGACAGTGTTTTTTTTAATATACACCAATTTCATATATTGCCATAATTATCGTAAAATACTATTATTTACTTATAAATTTGTATATGAAAACACTATGTTTACACATAATTAAGTGGTAGTATGCTAAAGGAAGTAGGAAATTTTTACAAAACAAGAGTGGCAAATCTTAAATAATGTCTCATAACAATAATATAGATCCTAGTCTAAGTGATGTCACATTTATCACTGGCGTTACCAATTTCCTTGATTCTTTGGAAATGCGCCAGAAACTTCTGTTGTTACTCGTATTTCCTATAATTGGAATGCTCTCTTTCTCCCTTTTTTTGGTAATCGACAAAGCAAAAACCTCCAACCGTATGGATGATCTCCAGCAACTGACCGAGATAGCTGCAATAGCTGTGGAAATGGTCCATGAGATCCAGAAAGAAAGAGGCTTGTCCGTTGCTTTTTTAGCTAGTGAAGGTAAAGAGTTTAGAGAAGAGATGTTTTTTCAGAGAGAGGCTACCGATGTTTTAATTGCTTCATACAAAATTAACCTATCGCGTTTTGAAAGTAAAAAAATAAAGTTTCAGGGATATCAAGAGACCCAGTCCAAAATATATAGAAGTCTTGTAAAAATCAGTGTAATTCGTAAATCTGTATCTGAACTTGAGGGTTCTCCTAAAGATGTTCTCGATTTATATTCCGCTGTTAACAAGTCTGTTCTAAGTTTGGTTTATCACATCACCAGTATAAGTCCAAACATTGAGATTGCACGCCTGGGTTCTTCATTTCGTAACATGCTAGAAAGTACGGAAAGGTTGGGAATATTACGGGCGGTAATATGCATGATACTGCTGGAAAACAAGATTGATAAGCAGATATTTCGTTTTGTTAGTGCTGTTGAGGCTGAGAGGCAGCTTTTTTTACTGCAATTTTTAGATATTTCATCTACCGATCTTAAAGCCTCGTATAAAAGAAAAATTTCATCTCCAATTTTTACCAATATTGAGAGAATCGTAAAGAATATTCTAAATAGCGGTACTGATTTCGAAAAAATAAATATTGGGATTGATGTCCATCAGTGGTTTAGAATTGCCACTTCTGGAATTCAGTTAATGACTGAAGTGACAGATCAGACCGCCGATATGTTTATGGAAAAGGTTCATGATTTAAACGTTATAGCATGGCATACTGTAAGACTTAATCTGGTTTTAACCATGTTTATTATCATTGTCGCTTTTGGCTTTGTCTGGTTTATCTCCCGTAGCATAATCAGCCGTATCAACCGTTTGTCACATGTTGCCAACCATATATCCAATGGTGATTGGTCAATTAGAATTGAACAAACAGCAGATGATGAGTTGGGGTTGTTAGGTCATACTTTTAATAAGATGACCCAACAGGTTGGTTCGTTGGTAGAAGAGTTGAATTTCCAAAAATTTGCTTTGGATGAACACGCAATTGTCAGCACCACGGATGTAAAGGGTAATATTCTTTATGTGAACGATAAGTTTGTCTCTATAAGCGGTTATAGTCGAGATGAACTTATTGGAAAAAATCACAACCTGATAAAATCTGACGAGCATCCTGTTGAGATGTACAGGGAGCTATGGCAGACAATAACCAGTGGTAGAACTTGGCATGGTGAAATAAAAAATCTTAAAAAAGGTGGTGGTCACTATTGGGTGCGTGCAACCATTTTACCTCTGATGAACGAGAATGGTAAGCCCCACACCTTTATTTCAATTCGCACTGATATTACCGATAAAAAAGATCAAGCTGAAGAACTAATTGCATCCAGTAAAAAAATGCAAAAACAGCAGAAAGTCTCCGATATTCTCAGAGAGATAATGGAGATGGGTATGTTGCCAATAACCTTGGATGAATATTTAAACCGGGTTTTAAAGATAATACTTTCTGATAATATAGAGACATTTTTATTGCCAAAGGGATCTATATTCCTGGCTGATAATCAGAACGAAGAACTCAATATGATTGCACATAAAAATCTATTTGTTCCTCACTTGACAGAGTGCTCTCGCCTACCATTTGGCAAATGTATATGTGGCAGAGTTGCTAAGGAAAAAAAAGCTATATTTGTTAACTGTGTTGATGAAAGACATGATGTACTGTTTGATGACATGCCTCCTCATGGTCACTACTGTCTTCCTATCATCAACGAGGACAAGCTTCTTGGAGTTTTAAATATTGAGATAAAGGACGGCTCTGAGCAAGAGAAAGCTTTACAGGAGTTTTTAGAGTCAGTAACAGCAATTTTATCATTGGTAATTGCCCAGAAACAGATTGAAGAGGAGCTTAACGCTGCCAAAAATAGTGCTATGGAGGCCAGTAAGGCTAAAAGTGACTTTTTAGCCAACATGAGCCATGAAATCCGTACCCCCATGAATGCTATTATCGGAATGAGCCACTTAGCCTTGCATACAGAGTTAAACCGCAAGCAGAAAGATTATGTAAATAAAATATATAATGCAGCCAATGCCCTACTTGGTATTATCAACGACATTCTTGATTTTTCCAAAATGGAAGCTGGAAAATTGGAAATAGAGAAGACTCCATTCCGCCTGAGTGATGTTTTAGACAGTGTAACGGATCTTATTTCAGTTAAGGCCCGCGAGAAAGATTTAGAACTGTTATTAGATATTGATTCTGAGGTGCCTCACGGCTTAATAGGTGATCCTTTACGTTTGGGGCAGGTTCTTACTAATCTTGGTAATAACGCAATTAAATTTACCGACAAAGGTGAGATTGTCATCAGGGTGATAGTAAAGGAGATTGCGGGAAGCAATCTAGTTTTACAGTTTTCGGTCACTGATACAGGTATTGGTCTTACAGAAAAACAGGTTGATAAGCTTTTTCAATCGTTCAGTCAGGCAGATGCCTCAACAACAAGAAAATATGGCGGAACCGGGCTTGGTCTCACTATCTGTAAACAGCTAACTGAGTTGATGGGTGGAAAAATCTGGATAAAGAGTCAAACTGGAGTTGGTAGTAGTTTCTTTTTCACAGCTTTGTTT
>JADFYX010000325.1 GCA_015232795.1 Magnetococcales bacterium | reverse complement strand
TGCTTGGTAAAGTCCATGGTCTCTTTGGTGATTTTAACCGCACACTTTTTATAGTCCGTCTCTTTTGAGATAGGACAGGTGGCATCCAAAGTTAGTTTATTGATCAACCTACTAGCATCAAACCAAGGAACAAAAACCAAACCCTGTGGTGGCCTATTACGGCCTTTGGTCTCAATACGGGCCGTGATTAAACCTCGACGACTCTCAATTTTAGCAGCCATACCACGACGCAATCCCCGTGATTTTGCATCATCAGGATGCATGAATATAACGGCATCAGGGAATGCACGATGTAGCTCAGGCACCCTTTGCGTCATGGAGCCAGAGTGCCAGTGCTCCAATACCCTGCCGGTACAGAGCCATAGATCAAACTCTCCGTCTGGCTCTTCAGCAGATGGCTGATATGGCAGAGCAAAAATCCATGCTTTATTGTCGGGTTTACCATAAAACTGGAAGCCAGTACCCTCTTTAACATAAGGGTCAGAACCCTCCTTAAACCGCCATAATGTCTCTTTGCCATCAACCACAGGCCAACGCATACCACGTACTTTATGGTAGGTATCAAAGTCTCCCAGGTCATGTTTATGACCACGCCCAAAACCAGCATATTCCTCGAAAAGACCTTTTTGGATGTAATAACCAAAGTGCATAGCCTCTTGGTTTTCAAAGCCTTCTTGGGTTTCACTCAATGGGAACTTATCAACTTCGCCATTGGCATAGAGGATATCATAGAGAGTTTTACCACGATATTCTGGCATTTTATCAAGAAGGTCAGTGGGCCACACCTCCTCTACTTTAAAACGTTTGGAAAACTCAACCAATTGCCAAAGATCGGATTTTGCCTCACCAGGAGCTGGTATTTGCTGTCTCCAGAACTGGGTCCGCCTCTCAGCGTTGCCATACGCTCCCTCTTTTTCCACCCACATTGCTGTTGGCAGAACAAGATCAGCCGCTTGGGCTGTAACTGTTGGGTAGGGGTCGGAAACAACGATAAAGTTCTCTGGGTTACGATATCCCGGCAGAGTCTCTTCGAGCATATTGGCGGCAGCCTGAACATTGTTGTTACACATGACCCAATATGCGTTTAGATGACCATCTTTTAGTTTACGGTTTTGTAAAACTGCGTGGAATCCAGGTTTTCCAGGAATGGTTCCTTCCGGTAGCTGCCAACGTTTCTCAGCAATATCCCGGTGGGGTTTTTTCATAACTACCAAATCCGCTGGCAGACGATGGGCAAAGGTTCCAACCTCTCTTGCGGTTCCACAAGCTGAGGGTTGACCGGTTAGAGAGAAGGGTCCGTTGCCGGGCTGGGAAATTTTACCTGTTAGAAGATGGATATTATAAACCAGATTGTTTATCCAAGTACCCCGTGTGTGTTGGTTCATGCCCATTGTCCACAATGACATAACAGTACGTTTAGGGTCTGCATATAGCTTGGCTAACTGTTCTAGATTACGCTGGGGTACACCGGAAATTTCACTGGCTTTTTCCAATGTGTACTCAGAGACAAACTCTTTATACTCATCAAAAGATATTGGCTTGGAAGCTTTTGCGTTGCCTGCGTCACTTGCCCCTTTCTCTAGGGCATGGGTAGGACGCAAACCATAGCCGATATCGGTCACGCCTTTTCTGAAGTTGGTGTGTTTAGCGACAAACTCCTCGTTAACAGATCCACTTTGGATTATGTAGTTGGCTATATAGTTGGCAATAGCCAAGTCTGTTTGGGGTTTGAAGATAATTTCATTGTCGGCCAAGTCACAACTACGGTGGGAGTATGTAGACATAACAACCACACGCACATGTTTGGTAGAAAGACGACGATTGGTAAGACGCGACCAGAGAATAGGATGCATCTCTGCCATATTGGACCCCCAAAGTACAAAAGTATCGGATTGGTCCAAATCGTCATAACAGCCCATTGGTTCGTCTATACCAAAGGTACGGATAAAACCAGCCACCGCTGAAGCCATACAGTGACGAGCGTTGGGGTCTATGTTGTTGGAGCGGAAACCAGCCTTGTATAGCTTGGAAGCTGCATAGCCTTCCCAGACAGTCCATTGCCCAGAGCCAAACATACCTACAGATGTCGGGCCTTTTTTCTTCAGGGCTTCTTTCCACTTTAACGCCATGATGTCAAAAGCTTCATCCCAGGAGACCTGGGTAAATTCACCCTCTTTATCATATACGCCATTGGATTTGCGCAATAGAGGTTTGGTGAGACGATCCCGACCATAGGGAATTTTGGAAAGAAAATACCCTTTGATACAGTTCAACCCTTTATTGACCGGGGCATCAGGATCTCCCTGGGTTGCCACAATGCGTCCATTTTGTGTGCCAACCAGAATGCTACAGCCAGTTCCACAAAATCTGCAAGGAGCTTTGTCCCAGCGAATGTTGCCATGTTCTTGTGGACCTGCCAAGACCTTGGTGGCAGGTAGGGAAACTCCAGCCGCAGCAGCTGCAGCGGCAATGGCATTGCTTTTGATATACTCGCGCCTTGTCAACTTCACGTTACCATCTCCTCCAAATTTTTCGAAAGATCCTTTAGTGGGCTTTATCGCCATCACTAACTTTATCACCATCACTGTATTGGTAAACCAATTCTGAAGAGAGAACCCCTTCAATGTCTCTTATTGATAACAACATGTCTGCTACTTCCCGGTATTTAGGACTTTCAACCGTTATTACTATCCGCCCATCATTACTTTCGTTGTGAACCTCTATACCAGAAATACTTGCAAGACTATTTTTAACACTCTCTACCTTATCTACATGGGATAAGACAATTGCACTAGCTATATGAATAGGATCGCTATCTTTCATTTTTTACTCGCAAAATTTGTTAGAAAATCTTCTAACAATATGTGATTAAACTTTCATAGTAGTGCTTACTAACTTTAATTTGATAACGCAATATTTATAGCTTTTGATGGACATGGTGCTATACAGGCACCACAACCGTTACACAGATCACTATCCAAAATTGGCGGACTTAAACCACCGATCACAGGATTGAAACTAATTGCTCTAGGTTCACACTGATCCCGGCATGTCATACAGACAACGCCTTTAAAAACTATACATTCAGACCCTATTTTGACTTTATGGCTCCAAGGAGGATTATCCTTAACAGCTACAAACGCCCCATCTAAACA
>JADFYX010000324.1 GCA_015232795.1 Magnetococcales bacterium | reverse complement strand
TACACCCTCAGAAAACAGGCTACGGAAATTCAGGACAGGATTCAAGCTTTTTTGACTCATGGACGCTCGGCTAACAAACTAGAGCCGAGCACTCTGTCCGAGTCAGGAACAGATATGGCTGATCCACAAGAAACCGAGCCAATGGCAACACTTCATCGGGAGGAAAAACGAACATCCTTTCAAATAGACGTTCTGTATAAGTCCAGCAGAGGAGCTATATTTGAAGGTAAGACCGGGCATATAAGCCAGAGCAGTCTGGATTTTAACTCGACAACTGATCCTTCCACGTTGCCTATCGGCAATGAAGGGATTATACAGTTGATGGTTGATGATGAAAAACATATTTTTCCAGGTAAAGTTTTCCGCATTTCCGGGGTGCGGATTGTTGTTAGAATATTGTCGGAGAAGAATCGGTTTGAAGCCTTGCTAGTAAAGTTGGAATCTTAGAATTTTTTTGATCAGGTAAACGTTTACATCACTATTATTAATATGTAACAATTACCGGATTTGGATAAATAAAAAAAGTTAGGGAGACTGTAATGGTTGAATGGGCCGTGAATATTATCAGCCATCCGTTGCTGCCGGGAGTATCAG
Organism: Magnetococcales bacterium; assembly: GCA_015232795.1. Lineage (GTDB taxonomy): Bacteria > Pseudomonadota > Magnetococcia > Magnetococcales > JADFYX01. Next base: position 2,563 of record JADFYX010000324.1, on the reverse strand, counting down.
CGATGCTTATCATTATGTGGGGATTGGTCTCCTGGCTCTCATTCCGATCCAAAGCTGCTCGACTTCATCGCTCTCTGGATGAAGCAATTAAACTCCTGGACTTCTCTTTGGGAGTAGATGACTTCTCCAAATCATTCAAGCAAATTGATCACGACCTGATTTCGATTGGAGATATGAATGGCCCTTGGAGCAGATTTAGGGATACCCTGAACTCTACTTCTGGCAAACCCATTCAGGGAACCCAGACACCAGCTCTCTTTTTAAACTTTGAATCCATCGTTCTGCCTCAGATCAACTATCAACACTATCGGTCCATGCCGGGTTATCTGATTGGTTGCGGTCTTCTGTTTACTTTTGCTGGTTTTTCTTCCGCTTTCTATTTTGCTTATCACGGTCTCTCCTCGCCAGATCTCGATACCGTAAGGGGTGCGCTGAACGGTCTGCTGAACACCGCTTCAGTCAAGTTTTCAGCTTCCATTTCTGGTCTGTTAAGCGGATTGCTCTACTCCTGGATGGAAAAATCTCATGCCCGTACTCTGGAACGTAAGATAAGCAACCTGTGTCAACTCCTATCCGATCAGGTGGAGTGGGTTCACGATGGAGCAAAAGAGGGTAGTTCAGTAGATTTTCTTTTGCCTAATCTTTCCAATGAGTTGCTCGAGCGGATATCGACGGGGCTTGATGAATCGGTAGGAGAGCTGGAAACGAAGATAGTCCAGGTAATCAACCAGACCATCAATCCTTTAGCTGAAGAGATACGCCGGGATGGGGAAAAAAGAGACCGCCGTCAAGAGGGGTTGGTACAGGGAGTCGTGCAGGGAGCTGGACGGGAAATTCGTCAGGTACTTGATGAAGAGTCGGAACCGTTCAGACGGGCCGCATCCCATATGGACCGCTCTTTAACCATCCTGGATGATAAAATTTCAGCCATGGCGCGGGTCTCCCTCGATCCGGTAATCGATATAGTCAAGTCGGAAGGTTCCCACCTGTTGGAGCAACTGCGTAAACAATCCTTTATGGATTCTGTGGTGGAGACGGTCAAAGCCGAGGGGTTGCGACAGACTACCAGCAATGAACGTATGATTCGTGAATCCATGGCGGATATCAATCAACGTCTGAAGTTTCAGGGGCTTCTCGATCCGGTAATTGAAACGGTTAAAAATGAGATAGAACGGTTAACGGAACTATTGCGAAGCAATAACTTCATGGAGCCGGTATTGGAGCAGGTAATCTCAGATTCCAATCGTCAAGGTGCTGTATCAGAACGGGTGGTAAGAGAACTTTTTGGGGAGATGAATCAAAAATTACGTCACCCGGCATTTGTCGAGCCCATGACTGAAGCCGTCAAACGGGAAATCAATCGTATTGAGGAGCGTCTCCAGGGAGATCTCCTCATTGAGCCGTTAATAATTGCCATCAAGAGCGAATCAAGTCGGCAGGGTACAGAAATTGAGGGAACTATTCGTGAAAAACTGGGTGAAGTAAGCCAACGGCTTCGTAACCAGGGATTCCTGGAACCGATTGTTGATTCTGTCAAACAGGAGATCAGACGGGTCACCGAAGAGTTGCGCAGCAAGTTCGATCTGGACCCAATTATCGATACGGTCAAAGCCGAAGTGGCTCACCAGGGTGTAACCCAAGAGAAGTTGATCCGGGAGTTGCTTGGTGAAGTGAGCAACACGCTACGCGCTCAAGGATTCGTAGAGCCAGTGGTTGCAAGTGTCAAGGCTGAGATAGAGCGGATGGTGTCCAACCAACTTCCCCAGCCGGATATCTTACAGCCAATTTTGGAGTTGGTCAAACAAGAGGGTGTGCGCATCTCCTCAGATCTGCAGCAGGTGGTAGATACCGTCAATGAAAATATGACCAAAGAGAGTCAAAAAGGGGGTGATAAGCTAGATGAGATTCTGGCTACCGTTCGTTCGGAAATATCCCAACTCTCCCAAAGCGGAACCAATGCCATCCGTGAATCAGTTGAAAAACTGATGGCAAAGCCCATGGATTCTATCTCCCCCGAGCAGATTCTATTTCCATTGCAAGAGGCTCTGAACGACTCGACCCGACAGATCAAAGAGGGGCTTTCTCTGGAATCGGTCATAGATGCTATAAAGGGTGAAGGATCAAAATTCGACCCGAATCAACTTTCGGTAATTTTTAGCCAGGAGTTGGAATCTCTGACGGCACATTTTAACAAAACCATCAGTTCAGCTGTTAAAGAACTTACAGACCATTTGAGCCAAGATGACCATTCGGCTCCAATTATTGCTGCTGTAGAGGCTGAAGGGAAAAAATTGGCTAGAATTTTTGATGGTGAACAGATTTTTGTCCCCATAAAAGATGAGATCCAAAAAATTGTCAGCACCCTGGAAGAAGAGGGGCAAAAGTTTGCTGAAGGTCGGGATGCCGCTGTCATTGAAGCTGTTTCACAGGTGGCCGATAAGTTTGATGGTGTTAATTCGGATGAGATCCTGGATTCGATCAAGAATGTGGTAGATACCGTCAATGAAAATATGACCAAAGAGAGTCAAAAAGGGGGTGATAAGCTAGATGAGATTCTGGCTAC
>JADFYX010000323.1 GCA_015232795.1 Magnetococcales bacterium | reverse complement strand
TAGTAGACATAATTAATACTTTCCTTAAATAGCTGCATAATATTCGTATTAGTTAATAACAATATATTAATTGTTAACTTCTGGGTCTTTATACATAGTGTCTAGAAGAATAAATAGCTCTTTGCGAATAGAATTGAAATCATCCATATGCTTTATAGCTTCTTTGGTTTTGCCATCCGCTACATATTGTACAACACCACAAACTCAGCAACACATGAACCTGAAGGGGTAAATTTAAAGATAGATAAAAATGCTGGGGTTCTGCCAGATGGTATCAGCATTAGTGGTGTGGGGACGGTTCATATATCGGCTCAAGATCAAGATACTCCAACTCGTGCTCAGATGTGGGAGACCATCCAACAGCAACAGCAAGAGGTTGAGACATTAAAAGGTATTCTGAAAAAAAACCATCAAGATGTTGGTTCCTTAAAAATGAGTCAGGGTGAAAACCAACTTGCTCTTGCAAAGACAAAAAAAGATCTTGATGAGGTTAACCTAAAGCTGGATAGTGGTAAGAACATTTTACCCCAAGGAATCAAAATTGGTGGAGCAGTGGAGATTGAAGCTGGCTATAGTGAAGATTATAGCGGTGTAGAATCAAATGACCTTACACTTGCCACTGTGGAGCTTTCCTTTGAGACTAAACTCAACAACTGGGTAAACACCAGTTTTGCCCTTCTTTATGAAGATGATCCAGGCCAAATAAATGTTGATGAGGCCATAGTTACCATTGGTAACAGTGAAAGATCCCAGTTTTATGTAACTACTGGTTTAACGGCTGCCCCTTTTGGTAGCTTTGAAACTCAACTATTAAGTGACCCACTTACTCTATCAATGGGTGAATCTGGTGGAAATGTTTTGGTTCTTCTTGGTGTAGAAAATAATGGTTTTTCTGGCTCTTTATACGCCTTTAATGGTGATACCAACGAGACCGGACAAAAAGATGTAATCGCCCATGGGGGTGTCTCTGTTGGTTACAGTTTAGAAACCGAAGATTTCAACTTCAGCTTAGGTGCTGGCTATATTAACAATATTGCTGATACCGATGGCATTACAGACGTACTTACAGATGCAGGAGGTCTAAAAGACACTATTGCCGGATACACTGTTAACGGTATGTTAGCAGCTAAAGGATTTACCCTTATTGGCGAGTATGTTACAGCTGGCAAAGCTTTTCAAAACAGTGAATTGGCCTTCAATGGCAAAGGTGCTAAACCATCGGCTTGGTTACTTGAAGTTGGTTACACATTTGAGGTAGCCGAACGTGAGGCAACTATTGCTGCAAATATTCAAGGCACCAGAGAAGCACTTGCCCTTGGATTGCCAAAAAGTCGTATTGCAGTTGGCAGTTCCATAGCAATGTTTGAGAACACCACCGTCGGTTTTGAGTGGGCACACGATAAGGATTATTCCACTTCTGACACTGGTGCTGACAACACTGCCGGCAGTGCTGCAACCAACAAAGACGCAGACTCTGCAACTATGAAGCTAGCGGTAGAATTCTAAGCAAAAAGAGAACTATCTCAGGTCAATTTTTAATAATGCCATTTATGCCAATATCACCACCGACAAAAAAGGCAAAATATTGGATTTCAACCTTACAACCCAACAGCTTTTTGGCTACAGTGTAGCCCAAGCTGTTGGACGTAAGGTGGTAGAACTTATTATCCCCCCCATTTACAAAAAAATATATAATTTATAAAATTATTAATTATATCAAGGATAACAAAATGAAAATCTTAATTGTTGACGATGTCTTTGAAAACCGGAAATTGTTGCAAGATTTATTGGCAGACCAAGGGCAGTGTGACATGGTCTCCAATGGACAAGATGCACTTGACCTTTTTGAAGCATCCATAACAGACGATACCCCTTATGATCTGGTTCTGCTGGACATCATGATGCCCGGTCTCGATGGTCAGGAAGTACTAAAAATAATGCGCGCAAAAGAGAGTGAGCTGGGTGTCCCCGCACAAGAAGAGTCAGCGATAATAATGATTACAGCCGTTAACGCTCCAAGACATGTTTTAGATGCTTTCTTCAAAGGTGGATGCACCGATTACATCGCAAAACCCGTATCCCGTGAAACCCTATTCAACAAACTTGAAGAGTATAACTTGCTCTAGTAAAGTGACTTGGTAACTCTTAGTTGAGTTTATTTTTACTATATCCTCCTGGATTACAAACCTGGATGCATCATAAGGGTTAGTGAGTTTTTTTTGAGGTTAATAGCCCTACTCTACATTGTTTAGAATTTGAGAAAACCCAATCAAAAATGGATAGAAAAAACAGTGTCTGATAGAGATAGCGCAAAACAAAAAATCCGCGAGGAGATACAAAGGTTAGCTACAGCCTCAAACAATGATGCCTCCGCCATGACAGACGACGATATAATTCCTGTTTTAGGGGTGTTGGACTCTATGGATCTGTTAAGGTTAATCTCTTGGTATGAAAAAACATTCCGCCTTACCATCCCTGAAGATGAAATTACAATCGACAATTTTGGATCCATAAATGCTATGGCTACATATGCCATGGATAGGGAAAACAAGGATGTGTCATAAGTTCGGTTAAGGAGAGTTGATGCCATCCTTCCCCCGCCCATACGGTAATTCTAACTACAGATCTTTGGCTTTGCTTGAACTACTTCGCGGTCCTTTTCGCAACAAGACCCAAGGACGAGTTCTGATGCTGGGCAGTTCTTTGGGATCTCTGCCTCAATATTTACAAAACTTAGCAAACGTCAAAGATGTAGTCTCGGTGGTAGTACCAGTTTCGCAAATTAAACCAGATATCGATCAGGATCTGGCAGGGATAGAGGCTAGAAGTTTTGATCTGGTTTTGGTTATGGATTATTTTGAAGATATCCATTGGGGTCCATGGAGTTTGCAACTATTGCTACATGTCATAAAACCTGGTGGACATTTAATCTGTACATTTGCCAACCCTCTTGGCATCTCCTACTATTTAAGACGCGTAAAAGAAAAAATTTTAGGTACTATAGCAACCCAGGACGAAAGAGAAAAAACTATACATTTTTATGACTCCTTTCCCACTCTTGATAGCCTCCAAGCTATGTTTATTAAACTTGGCTACATACCCCTTTATCGGACAACAAGGCTCTCTCTTTTAGGAGGAACATTAACCCCCGTTTTTGCGCTAATAGAAAAATTAAGCTTGCGAG
>JADFYX010000322.1 GCA_015232795.1 Magnetococcales bacterium | reverse complement strand
TAGAATCATTCCCTCCCACCAAATCAAAAACAACTATGCTATCATCGGTTATAGTTGCAGTTACCTGTTGGGTTCCACTTTCTAAATAAGTTGATGTGACGGAGGCGATATCAACAATGACCGTTTCAGAAATATCTTTCGTCGCATCATCTGTACTGGTTATGTTTGTCGTACCAGTTGTGCTGCCAGCAGCGATTACAATAGATGTGGCTGCGGTGTAATCAGTATCTATCGTTGCCGTACCAGTGTAAGCCAAAGTTACTGTAACTGCTGATGAGGATACCTCAGACAAAGTAGCAGTAAGAATACCCACACCACCATCTTCTGCCAGAGTCGTATCATCTAAACTCAAGGTAACCGTTGGTAGATCATCATCGGTAATGGTGGAAGTTACCTGCTGGGTTCCGCTTTCGCTGCCGTTGGTGACGCTACTAATATCGACAATAATTGTCTCACCATCATCGTTAGCAGTATCATCAACCGCGGTTATGGTGGTGGTTCCCGTTGTGCTGCCAGCAGATATGGTTATGCTTGTTGCGCCATATGAATAGTCGGTACCGCCACTGGTGGCGGTTCCACTATAGGCCAGTGAAACAGTCACATCGTTACTGGATGCTGCGGATAAGGTGGCAGTCAAGGTAGCACTCCCCCCTGCCTCTGCCACTGCGGTGCTGGAAATGCTCAAGCTAACCGTTGGCGCATCATCGTCATCTGTCACATAGCTGGTAACTTGTTGAGTGCCGTTCTCAGTGCCGTTGGTTACACTGGAGATATCGACAATAATGGTTTCACTAGCTTCATCCAGGGTATCGTCAACCGCTGTTATAGTGGTTGTTCCGATGGTACTGCCCGCAGCAATGGTTATGCTTGTTGCACCATATGTATAGTCGGTACCGCCACTGCTGGCTGTTCCACTATAGGCCAGCGTAACTGTTACATCGTTAGTGGATTGGGCAGACAAAGTTGCCGTTAAAACAGCAGAGCCACTACTCTCCGAAATGGTGGAACTTGTAATAGCCAGGGTAACTGTGGGTGCGTTATCATCATCTACAATAGTAAGGGTTTGTGGGCCACTTTCACTAGCATTGGTAACACTGGACATAGCAACAATTACTGTTTCACTATTTTCGTCAATAGCATCCTCTACAACAGTTATGGCAGATGTGCCAGTTGTGCTGCCAGCAGCTATGGTTATGGTTGTCGCACTTACCAAATAATCTGTTCCACCACTGGTTGCAGTGCCAGAAAAAGCAAGATATACAGTAACATCCTGCACAGAAACTGCCGAAAGAGTTGCTGTAACGGTAACGTTGCTAGCTTCCTCAGTAATGGAGCTACTGCTCAAAGAGAGAGTTACCGTGGGTTTGCTCTCGTTGTCTGAAATATAAATTGTCTGCTGTTGCGTATTGTTTTCAGTGCCATTGGTTACGCTATTGATATCAACAACGATGGTTTCATTACCATCATAAAAAGAGTCGTCAATACCAGTAAGTGTCACACTGCCACTGCTTGCCCCGGCGGCAATGGTTATGCTTGTGCCACTATTGCTATAATCAGTAGCACTAGTAGCAGTACCAGAATAAGCCAGATCAACAGTAACCCCCTGGGTATAAACCTTAGATAGTGTTGCGGTCAGGGTAACTGTCCCACCATTTTCAGCCAGTGATGAACTGCTGGCAGAGAGAGTCACCGTGGGAGGAGCTTCAGTCAAATGTGGCTGTGGGTCGGGTTGTGTTTGAACATGTTGTATTATTGGATCTGGTTCAAAAATTTGTGTAAACACCTGCTTAATTGGTGCTGGAGGAGATGAAGCAGGTGTAAGAACAAGAGGAACATTAGCCGATTGGTAATCAGAAGTACTAGATGTCAGGTTAAACACCCCATCTGATAGGGTCATTGTAGATATAGTAGTTTTTGCAGCAGTTGATGCGGTGTTTATTAACAAAACTCCACCATCTGCAAAAACAATCCGTAACCCATTTGCAGTTTTTTCAACAGATTCCATATCACCAGCTAAGGCATCTATCTTCAGCTCATCTCCTGCTGAGAGATTGACACGCACAGTCTCATTAGCTGGTGGTGGCTTGATTCCCCCGTCTGGAGAGCGAATTTCTTGTGAGTCTAACAGTGTTGCATCATCACCCACAGTAGCAATATTTAAACTGTCACCATCTCCACCTTCAGGGTTCACTTCATTGGCAGCCAGTTGATACGAACCGGGCATCTCATTTATATCAGAACCGGGTACTGGAACAGCTATCTCCAATAGTATGTTTAAGGCATCTGCCATTTTATCTCTCCAAATTTACTTATCAACATCTATATTAGTGTTAAACCTTAACAATACGCTAATCCAGACAAAAACTACGTTTGCTTTACTGGATTTACGAGCCAATGGATTTTCTACAACATCAAAAAAACATTTTAAAACGGGGCTCCTCTGCTCTAGGGGTGTTAGCCCCCAGTGTTTTAAGCAAAAGACCTTGGGTCGCCAATAGATTATATCCGGCTAATGTGACATTATATTTTTCTGCAATCATGTTGTTTTTAGATATAAAAAGTGACTGCTCTACATCCAACAGGTTGAACAGTGTCTTACGCCCAACACTGAATTGCTCCATAAAAGTATCTCTAACTTTCTGGTTTTCCATTACCTGAGAAGAAAAAATCTCTTTACGCCTTTGTGCTGTTTTTAAAGAAGATAAATTTTTCTTTAACTGGGCTTTATAGGCTCTTTTATCTCTGGCTAAAGAATATTCTGCCTGCTGTCGCAAAAGTGCTGCCGACTGCTTTCTCTTCAGATCGCCAAAACCTGCAAAAAGATTATAATTTACCACTATCATTCCTGTCTGAACCCGGCTGGTTCCTGGAGTACCTGAGAGGTCCAAATCGTTGGTTGCCTTTAGGTTTAATGCAATATCAGGCATAAATGCCGCCTTTCTCTCTTTCTCAACAGCACGGGTACTGACCACACGAGATTTTGCACTCTTGATAACCGGACTGTTGGTAAGACCAATATCCATGGCTATTTGAGGGTCACTATCAAACTCAATTTGCGTACCAGCACTCTGCTGTGGCTCTCCTACCTCTTCACCAACCAAGGCTTCATAGCTGGCCAAGGCAGATTCCAAATTACCTTTTGCCTCAGATATCGCTGCCTGTGCAGACTTTTTACGGGATTCTGCCTCA
>JADFYX010000321.1 GCA_015232795.1 Magnetococcales bacterium | reverse complement strand
CACAGGTCATCTAAATAATATTTGGAGACCTGCCACTTTGTCCGTCATCGCATTGGATGTTGACCGTACTCTTTTACCTAACGAAATTACCCCTCTGTCTGGCCCAACTCTTGAAGTTTTGATCAACACCCTAAAAGCTGGTGTACGGGTGGTATTGCTAAGTGGCACACCATACGACTCCCAGGTGGCGGTAAAAATTTTTTCGTCAGGTACGACAAGTAATTTTATCAGTGAAGAGATTCAATACCGTTTAGAGTCTGTGTTTCGCCGCTGTGTTATCCCAATTCAAGAGGGGTTGCTTAAAGGTGGAAATCCAGAGGCCATTGGCAATTTAGAGGTAATAACACTCTCTGGAGTTGAAATTGCCTCTTACACTTGGGACACGCAAAAAAAAGAGTATCAAGCCCAAAAAAAGCAAAAAGCAGCGGCCAATTTTTCTCCTATTCGGCAACTAGAAGTTGGTCGGGTATTGGCTAGCTCGTATTTACAAGTTTTTGCTAAGAGTATTTTAGGTGATGGGGGAAATTTTGCAGCAGTTTTGCAGAGTATTGCTAAAGCCGATAATTTTGCCACCATAAGATCTCTATTTGAAGAGGCCATTAAACCATACTCCAAGGCACGTTTTTGGGTGTTTGATTCTGAGATGGTGATTTTGGACCATGAAAACCAGCTAGATGCTTTCCATACGGAAACCATGGTAGCAAATGCGGTTGCACAGCTCAAAATAGCAGGTATACCCCTAAAAGATGAGGAGGGATATTTCCCCCGTTCTGGTGATGCCTTTATAAAGGTGACAAGAAGCGAAAAAGGTATGGCACTGAGTGATTATATTACCCGTAATACCATTAAAGGGTTGGTTGTGGGGCTGGGCGACTCTTTAACCGACGATTTTTTATGGCGGTCTCTTCCAGTACCATATCTACCTATATATCTTGGTCATGCTCATCAGGTTGCAAAATATCCTAATATTTTAGTAGCTCGTCATTGGGGCAAGGACAGCTTAAAAGAACGTTTTACCGACATAATTATTAACCGGCTATTGCAGGCCCACATAGCCAAAGATAAGTGTTTTTTTGGTGTGTTACCCAATGAAGGTAGTTTCCAGGTAGAAAATCCGGCAGATAATGAAGGTAAACTAGCTGGTTTTAAGGGCTTTATTTTTGATGTTGATGGCGTGTTGCTAAACGGTGAGGCGGTCATGCCAGGAGCCAAGGAGACTTTGGAGGAGTTGAAAAGGCAATCCCGGCCTTTTGTTCTGCTAACCAATAACTCCACCCGTTCCCGGCAAGATGTGCAGCAGATTATGGATAAATTTGGGCTGCCTATTGAGACCCAGAATATTATCTCCGCACCCTATGCTGCAGCCCAATACCTCTTAAGAGAGGCTGCAGATAATTCTGTGTTGGTACTGGGTGCTGATGGTCTGCGATTAGAGTTACAAGAGGCAGGTATAAAGCTTACCCAAGATCCTGAAGAGGCCAGTTATCTGGTGACAGGGGCTGATCCCCAGTTATCTGTTGAGCATCTACGACTAGGGCTTGCAGCACTTAAAGAGGGTGCTAAATGGCTGGCAGTAAGCCTGGATAAGCTACATCCTATACCTGGTGGTTATCACTCAGGTGGGGGAGCCATGGCTGGTGCTTTGCAGGCTTATGTAGATCGCTCACCAGATATTTATGTTGGCAAACCCAGCATTACAATTATGGAGGCAGCACTACAACAACTGGGTCTTGAAAAACATCAGGTTGTAATAGTTGGCGATACCCTCTCTTCAGACATTGCAGCAGGGGTGGTTGCTGGTGTCCCTGCCTGTTTAGTGTTAAGCGGTGCAACAACCACTGTAAAGTTAGCTGAATCTGACATTCAACCAGATTTGGTAATCTCAGGTGTTGGTGAAATTGGTACAGCCTTGGGTCTTGCAAATATGCCAACGGCTCCCCAAAGAAAAATCCCCACAAAATATGCACCCAAAACTGATCAATCCCAAAGGTCTGATTACTCCCAGCCCATCCGGGTGTATGTGGTGGGAGATGCAGATTTTGAAAAAGGGTTGCGGGCCATGAAGGTTGGGGTAACAGCCAACCCTGAAGAGGCGGATTGTCTCCTAGTTGGTCCTCACCTGGAGTTAGACAAAGCCACCCTTGATACCTGTGTAAATCTGTTAGCAACTGGTGCTAGTTGGGTTGGGGTTGAAGATGACGATTTAAGTTCCTCAACAATAACTGGTGGTCGTCTTTTAAACGGTGCTTTGCGCTTTTGTCTGCAAAGAAAACCGGATCTTCTTCTCAACTCTTCATCTGGCGTACCCAAGCGCAGTGGGGCTGGTAAGTCTTCTATCCGTATTTATACACTGGGTAATTTAATTTTAGAGAGTGTATCTACCCAAAAAAAACAGGCTAAATTTGCCAAACATACTCGTTATGTAATGGACATTCTAGAAGCCTCACCAGAGCGAGATGCTGTGGTTATTCACCATAATGATGGTGATGGCATCACCTCCGGTACTATTTTATCGACCGCTTTGGAGAGGGCAGGTTGGAAGGTAAAAACTATTGCTGTAGAAAAACTCTACACCCAAGTGTTAGAGATGATTTTTGCCAAGTTTCAGATACCGGTATTTTTTGCCGATGTTGGTGGTGGGGCTATTCCTGAAATGGCAAAGATTAATACTAACAAAACCACGGTTGTAGTTTTAGACCACCACCATACCGATGCTAAAGGGGATATTGAAGAGGCCAACATATATAACCTCTGCTCAGAAACTTTTGGCATAAGTGGTGAGGAGCATGTCTGTGCTGCTGGGGTGGTGTGGGCTTTTGCCAGGGTTTTAAACCAGAATAACGATGATCTGGCATGGATGGCGGTAGTGGGTGCTTTGGCAGATAGGCAAGACCGTAGTTTTGGTCGTCTCATCGGCCTCAACCGTATAGCCATGGAGGTTGCGCAACAACGTGGTGATGTATCTCTGCGTTGGTATGAAGGAAGTCGGGAGTCTTACACCCTAGAAGTATTTGCTAAACCCGTGGCGGTAAAGGCGTTGGCTGAAAGTCTCACAACCACGGGAACGGTATTTTTCCACCGGGATGGCATAGAGACCTCTATGCGTGCCATGGCAAGACGGCAGGTGGCAAAAGTTGAAAATTCATCTTTTCGTATCGCCAGACGACTGCAAGACAATCTTTTCCGGGAGCAGTG
>JADFYX010000320.1 GCA_015232795.1 Magnetococcales bacterium | reverse complement strand
CCATAGCCAGGACCGGGTCCGTTTGAACCATAGCCAGGACCGGGTCCGTTTGAACCATAGCCAGGACCGGGTCCGTTTGAACCATAGCCAGGACCGGGTCCGTTTGAACCATAGCCAGGACCGGGTCCGTTAGAATTATAGCCAGGGCCAGGTCTGTAGTAAGAACGGTAACCAGGGGGTGGGCCGTAATTGTTATTGTTATTGTTACCGAAAAAAGGAATATTATTACCGTTTCCGTTGTTGTTACCAAAAAATGGCATACTCGTACCGTTACCATTGTCATTGTTGAAAAATGGCATGCTAATATTAGAGGCATGTACACTGCCTGCCAAACCCATACCACCAGCAAATAATAGAGCCGCTACCAATAAAACAGACTTTTTTGGAATGTTACCCATTTTTAAAATTACTCCTTGTAACAAACATCAATCTAAAAGACCGACAGGCAGAAACAGTAGACACCTTGACGGTCCAAACATAAGCACAATTAATTTTTATTTTTATTATTAACTTTTCGAACTGCTGTGGGAGATGCTTCCATGCTGATTTTGTTGTTTAATGAAAGTCTCCGGTGATAGTAAGCAACTATTTATTAACTGTCAAACAGATGTTTTTAATCTGCACATTAATTAGTTTTATCTACATCATTCTTGAAAGAATACTTTTTCTAAAGGTAAAATCATGGCTTTACAAAAAAATTTGGATCAGGCTTCACATGGCAGGCATAACCTGCGGTTGGATACATCAAATAGAGCAGAATGTCGATAAAAAACATACAATTATTATAGAGTGTTGACGATATGCTTCAGAAAGAGTTAAGCCGATCTTCCGATGAAGGGATGAAAAATATCGGTGCCTCGAATGCAGATCAGATTCGGCGTGCATTGCGGGCGACTGCCCCCGTCAAGCTTAACAAGAGCTATCGCTCCACCTGGGAGATCATGCAGTTTGCCCTATCTATCTTGCCCAACGAGGATCTGATTCCAATGAAACGCCATGGTGAGTCGCCGCAGATTGTTGTCTGCTCCAAGATGGCCAATACAGTGGCAAAGATCATCTCTGAAATTGAGTCGTTTCATACCTCCTCTCATCAGAGCATGGCGATTATCGTAAAAAAGCTGAAAGATGCTAAGCATCTCCATCAACAACTACTCAAATTAGGAGTGGAAACCAACTTGATTGACGCTGACAGCACGGGGTTTTCAAGTGGAATCATCCTCTGTACGATCCACTTGGCCAAAGGGCTTGAATTCGACCATGTTATTGTTCCAGATGCTAATGCAGAGAGCTAGCAAACCCAAATAGATCGGCATCTACTATATATCGCTTGTACTCGTGCCATGCACAGGCTGACCATAATTGCACTTGGCAAACCGTCCAAACTGCTTCCTGTGAGCAATTAACTACCAAAAAAAAATCTTATTCAAACTGGGATTTGAAGGTGTTAAACTCTTCTCTGAGTTCTTTCAACTCCCGGCGCATTTCTTCCACCTCTTCGGAAAGAGTTCCAGCCCGTGATAGGGGGGCAGGGGCGTTTTCTGCTGTCAGATCCGGTTCACCCATGAATAAATGAGCATAACGTGGCTCCTTACGTCCTGGTTGGAGCGGAAGCTTTAGGACCCAGGCCATTGGCCCATCTTCTTGTTGAAATAAAAAATGTTTGCCTTTTGCAAGAGAATCAAGAGTGTTTTGAACTTCCTCTATTTCTTGGAATGAATGCATTCGCTCACACCGGGTGCGGATTTCTCCCATAGTCTGTGGGCCACGCAGCATAAGTACAGACAAAACTGCCTCTTCTTTGGGAATAATTTCGGATTTTTCACGAAAAAAATGTCCGTATTTCGCAACCCGGTTTCCACTTATATTCATGACCAATCCCTTTTCTCGCAAACCTTCAACTCCTGCTAATACCGTCTCTTGATCCAGTGACATAACCGGATTACGGTTTGACTTTTGGTTACAAGCGTTAACCAAGGCATTTAGGGATAAGGGATAGAGGTCTGGAGTTGTCAGTCTTTTCTCCAGCAACACTCCTATGATGCGAACTTCTAATTTATCAAGGGGAAACACGATCAATTAATACCTCCATGTAGTTATGATTATTGAGAAATAGGCATCATTAAGGAAGAAGCCAAGCTGACGACTAAAAAATAGATAGCCTGAAATGTTCTAGAGTGGTATTTCATGGTTTATTTCTCATGGTTTTAACTAAATTAAATCTTGTAAGTAAACCGTTGGATATCCCTATAATTAAATTTTGCATATCTCAAATCAATAGGATCTATAGTTTGGCTTAGTTGTTGCTGCTTTACTAGGAAATACTAAGAAATACTTGTTTTCGTCAAAAATTTGAATAGTGTAAATTATCTTTAAAAGAGGCAAATACAATGTATCAAGCTACTACAATTGATAATGAATTAATGGCAAAAAGCCAGAGTAAAGGTAACAATTCATTGGCAAATGAACTCGTGCAATTTTTATTAAATCAGTATAAAAAAGATAATAACAAAAAAGAGCTAAAGATGGATTTGCAAAAAATTGCTTTGACGTGCAGTAGGTCAGCACAGAGGCAATAATTTATAGGTATTTGTAGTTTTCTGTAGACTTTGTTGGTTTTCGTGGAACAACAGGAAAGCCCTAGCAACGCTAGGGCTTTCTGTACTTCTGGGTATGATCGTTTTTCCTTATATTTGGATATCATCATCAAGTTCCAGTCTCTTCTCTTTCAATACTGATTCTGCTCGTTCATGATCTTCATCATTGACCATAACCCGACGCGGAAATATGCCAATATTGCCTTCAACTAAATTGATATTTTGATCATAAACAAAAAATGGAATCCCAGCATCTTCCAGAATGATCTTGGCCCAGGATAGTTCTACCAGGTTATTGCTCTTAAACAGTTCTACCATCAGATAAAAACTACCTTTGTGTAGCATCCACTCAAATTACAGTCTGTTCTCTGAGATATCGCCATTCTAGTAGTTTCTTTACAAATTATTGATGGTGAAAAAACGGGGTTTTAAGCTTAGTTCCTTCTCAACGATTATCTAATAACCATCAAATTTTTCTTGGAATCTCTCGACCACCACTATCTACTGCATAAAGTCGAATCTTGTTACTCCGAGGAAACTCTTTTTTAATCAAGCTTTTTAGAAGACGCGGTAGTTCGGTGATTAATACCTCAAACCTATCTTTAGCAAAACCATCTTGTATCACTGTAAATCC
>JADFYX010000031.1 GCA_015232795.1 Magnetococcales bacterium | reverse complement strand
CAAGGTTGCACTCTACCCCTGAGTTACTCCCGCTAACAGCCGTAAAAACCAGCTATCTTTTTCTCTGCTTGCCGATCACAGCACCGAGCAAGACAGTGAACATATAAAAACTATTTCACTTCGTCAAGGTACAAGACATTATTTTTTTAATTAAGCCTGTTAATTTCCTTGTTGAATCCTTGGCCATGCCTGCACAAAATAGCGATATCCTGATAATAAAGAGAAAAGTGTGGACAAAAACAGAAGGGCCAAACCAGGGAGTTGAAAGTCTATTCCCCCAAAAGAGCTTTGCAACAGCAACATGACAATTGCTGTCATTTGCAAAGCTGTTTTCACCTTGCCACTTTTTGAAACCGGAACCCCCTCACCCAAGCCTGCCATACGTTCCCGCAGGGCCATAACCATAACTTCTCTTGCTAACACAATCATGACCAAAGCCAGTGGCGCACGACCATCCGATACCAACAACACCAATGCTGAGATAACCAACAACTTATCGGCAACAGGATCAAAAAAACGCCCAAAGCTAGTCAACAACCCCTGACGACGAGCCACATAGCCGTCAGCCCAGTCGGTCCAAGCCGCCAAAGTGAAAAAAACTGCCGATAGAATGTGTCCCTGCTCTCCTGGTATTGAAGCAAACCCCACAAAAAATGGGATCAAGACAATCCGCAGTGCTGTTAATCCATTTGGTAAATTAAAAATCATCTTGCTCTTGATATCCTAAACCCGGATGTTTCATGAGCTATCAGGGTTAAGAAAATGAATAATATTTTTTGCCAACTCTTCTGAAATACCATCAACTGCTCTTAACTCTGCCACACCAGCAGCAACAATGCCAGAAACAGAACCAAATTGTTTCAGTAATTTCTTTTTTCTTGCTGCTCCTACCCCAGGAATACCATCTAATTGGGATTTTGTCAGTGCTTTTGCTCGCCTTACCCGGTGAAACCCAATGGCAAAGCGGTGAGACTCATCTCGTATATTCTGCAATAGATATAAAACTGGTGAATCATGGGGGAGTATAATGGGATCTTCCCTATCCGGCAAGAATAGACGTTCTCTACCAGCATTTCTATCCGGCCCTTTTGCTATAGCACAAAAGGTTACCCCGTCCACCTGCAAATCATCTGCTACCTCAAGCACAGCATTTAGCTGTCCTATTCCACCGTCTAACAAAACCAAATCAGGCCACTCACTAGAATGCTTGCTGCTATCTTCTCCCTCTTCTGGTTTCTGTTTTAGTTGCAAAAACCGTCTTGTTAGAACCTCCCCCATTCTAGCTGTATCGTCATGTGCGGTGCTGTCCTTGATTATAAAACGCCGATAGCTGTTTTTTTTAAAACCATCTTGACCAAAAACTACCAGAGATCCGACAGCTTCGACACTTGAGGTGTGGGATATATCATAGGCTTCAATTCTTTCTGGTGGTTGCGACAAGCCCAACAACTCTTGCAATGCCGAAAGGACAACCCTGTGGCTGCCAACATGACTGCGACGGCGTTTATGTTCAACCTTGGCATTTACCTCTGCCATTTTTATCAAACGGCGTTTTTCCCCACGCTGGGGCTGAACAATACGCACAATACCCCCACGTAGGCGACTTAAAGCCGCACTTAGCCAGTTGCTCTCTTCTAATGGCTGGTTAACTAATATTTCCGGTGGAGGCCAACCAGACTTACCCCCAGCCTCCATTCTATAATCTGGGTTTGAATAATACTGGGCGATAAAAGCTTCTAAAACCTGGGACTCTTGCATATCTTCGGTATTATCAGGAAAAAAACTTCTGTTACCAAGGTTTATCCCCTGACGAACAAAAAAGATTTGAATAGCAACTGCCCCACCAGTCATAGCAATACAGGCCACAACATCAAGATCAAGCTCGCGAGTAAGGTTTAAACGCCGTTGATCTTGTACTGATGCCATAAATTTTAGCTGATCCCTGTAAGCCCCAGCATCTTCAAAGTTACAGATCTCTGATGCCTCCCACATTCTTTTTTTAAGGGATTTTTCCAAAGCTCGATCTTTTCCTTCCAAAAACTGCACCAGATCTCGTACCCAACCCTGATATTTTTCATCCTCTACCCTGTCACAACAAGGTGCTGAACAACGTTTTATTTGAAATTGTAAACATGGACGAGAACGGTTGGCAAATTGTCCATCTGTGCACTGGCGAATAGGAAAGATAGATTGTAAATTTTTTAAGGTTTCACGAAGTTCGTTAATTGAAGTATAGGGACCAAAATAACGGCCCTGTTTGCTGCGTCTGCCACGGTGCAGAGATAACCGGGGAAAATCGTGTTCTAAATTCAAACGTAGGTAGGGGTACGACTTATCATCTTTTAACAACACATTATAAGGTGGCCTAAACCTTTTAATAAGGTTGGCTTCCAGGATCAATGCTTCGTTTTCAGACTGGGTTACGGTTATTTCAAGCCCATTAGCCAAGACTAACATTGCCTGGATTCTTGGGCTGTTTTGTCCGCTAAAATATGAACCCACCCGTTTTTTTAGATGTTTTGCTTTGCCCACATAAAGCACCCGGCCATCTTCATCTAAAAAGCGATAGACACCTGGGTGCAGGGTCAGGTTGGCTATTTGGAGCTGAAGTGGATGCTGAGAGGTCAAGATGATTTGGAAGCTGTACTACGGGCATAAAGAAGCAGAACAATTCCCACCATTAACATAGGCAAACTCAACCACTGCCCCATGGTCATTCCTAAAGAGAGAAAACCTAAATTGGCATCTGGCTCACGAAAAAACTCAACTATAAATCGGCTGATTCCATAACCGAGAATAAAAACCCCAAAGAGATATCCCGGTGGTCGGGCTTTTCTCCCTAGCCACCAGAGAACGGCAAACAGTACCACCCCCTCTAAAACCGCCTCGTAGAGCTGGCTTGGATGACGGGGAAGATAACCTGCTCCGGGAAAAATCATACCCCATGATACCTCTGTAACCCTACCCCAAAGCTCCCCGTTGATAAAGTTACCAATACGCCCCAAAAGAAGACCTAAAGGAACAATTGGCACCAACAGATCAACCAATAAAGAGCAAGATATTTTGTTGCGTCTGGCAAAAATACAGCAAGAGATAATTACCCCCAACAATCCACCGTGAAAGGCCATTCCCCCCTCCCACACCTTGAAAATTGCCAAGGGATCGGAAAAATAAAAGCTTGGCTGATAAAAAAGCACATAGCCAAACCTTCCCCCCAACACTACCCCCAGCAAAACCCAGAGCAGAAGATCCCCCAACGCCTCCTCGGATAGGGTGGAGTTAAGTTTTTTTGCCCTTTTTTTTAACAGTGGCCAACCTATGATAAAAGCCAAACTGTACATTACCCCATACCAACGAATTGCAAGGGGGCCGACTTCAACTATAATTGGGTCAATTTCTGGATAAACAATCATAACTTATTGGTTTTTCATTCCGAACGATTGATAGCTTCAGGGTAACAACCAAGCACTTTAAGGCTGTTGGTAAAAAATTTCAGCTCCTCAAAGGCCAAGAGACAGTGAGGATCATCGTGCCTACCTTGGAAATCCAGATAAAAATGGTAGCTCCAGTTTTTTCCAGGAACAGGACGTGACTCCAAACGGGTTAAGTTTACCCCATTGGTGGCAAAGCCACCTAAACATTTGTAAAGAGCTGCTGGTATGTTGCGCACTTCAAACAATAGGCTGGTTTTATAGGCAATATCTTTTTTTTGTTCACACTCACCATCTTTAGAAATAACCAAAAATCTGGTGGTATTCTCGGCACTATCTTGAATATCTCTTTTTAAAATATCCAAATTATACAGTTCAGCACAGAGTTCCGATGCTATTGCGGCCTCTTGATTGTGGCCTTGGGTACCTAAAGTTGCAGCAGCTCCGGCAGTATCATAAACAGAACAGAGTTTCCAACCCTGTTTGCGAATAAAAGAGTGGCACTGAGCCAATGCTTGGGGGTGAGAGTAGACAGCACCAATTTGCTCAATGGTTGATCCACGAACCCCCAACAGACAGTGGTGAACCTGTAGATAATGCTCACCAACAATTGAAAGATTGTTAGAGGCCAGAAGATCATAACTGTCTGACACAACCCCAGCCATGCTATTTTCAACTGGTACCATTCCCAAATCAACTTTACCGGACTCCACCTGATCAAAAACATCTTCAAAGGTGTTGCAAGGACGATATTCCCAATCCGGCATTTTCTCCAAACATGCCTGCTCGCTATAAGCTCCTCGCATACCTTGAAAAGCTACTATTTTCTTGTTATCCATCGATTTTGGCATTCCTTGGCTGTTTTTTTATCAGGGTGTACTATAACTGCTAGAAGTAAGAACCGAAAGCCCATATTATCAGGTTTATGATCTTATATGAGGATTTACCCGGATATTTAATGAAAAAACTGCAAATAGACCAACCTTTTTTACCACCAATATGGGCACAAACCCAATATTTAACCCCTATAGCAAAAAAACTTGCTAAGGAAATGGGCTTAAGGTTTATTGGCAAACTTGATAAACATGAAGATATGTATCTGGCCTTAACCGACCAACAGTTAGAGTTGCACAGCGGTAAAAATTCTACACAAGGGCCGATATTTGCAGAGTTTATTGCCGGAAAAATGGGCTATAGACGCGCCCAAGGTTTGGGACGAAGAGAGCTTATTGGTCGAGCGGTTGGCCTTAAAAAAGGTGAGCCCCCTACCATATTAGATGCCACCCCAGGTCTGGGCCGTGATGGGTTTATCCTAGCGTGTTTGGGCTGCTCGGTACGGTTGGTAGAGAGATCTGTGGTTGTGGCAGCACTGCTGCAAGACGGACTAAAACGGGCATTGTATGACCCGGCAACCAGCAACATAATTAAAAACAACATCTCTTTAGAAATTGCAGACGCTAAAGATATTATGGCTCTGAAAAAAAAACCAGAAGATGTGGTATACCTCGACCCCATGTATCCCCATAGAACAAAATCTGCGTTGGTTAAAAAAGAGATGCGATCGTTGCGCTGTGTTGTCGGTGGAGATGAAGATGCTGAATCTCTGCTGGATTGCGCCTTAAAGTATGCTATAAAACGGGTGGTGGTAAAACGGCCCCACCCTTCTAAACCACTGGCTGACCTAAAACCTGACTTCACCATAAACGGCAAAAAAACCCGCTTTGATGTATATTTAACAAAAAATGATTGACCCATAACTATGCCTACTTCCAAAAATCTTACCGAGCTTACCCTGCGGCAAAACCTAAAAAAAACCCACAAAAGCATTAGAAACACCATGCTATGGGATCGCTTTATCTTCCGCCAAAAGATGCAAATTTTAGAGAACAAGCTTTTACAGGGAGACAAACGGGAAGAGGCTAAACTTTTCCAGTTGCAAAAAAATATTGCCACATCAATTAGCAAAAGAGAGTTTAGGGCCAAAAACCTACCAAAACCAATTTATCCCCACTCTCTGCCAGTGGTGGAGCAGCGAGAGAAAATTGCCAAGTTAATTAGCGAAAATCAAGTTATAGTGCTATGTGGCGAGACAGGATCTGGCAAAACCACCCAACTACCAAAAATATGTCTGGAATTGGGCCGTGGAGTAGAAGGCCTAATCGGCATGACCCAACCCCGACGTATAGCAGCACGCAATATTGCCCAGTTTATTGGGGCGGATATTGATAAATCATCCAAAGGCAAAACTCCCAACGCTGTCGGTTATAAAATGCGTTTTGCCGATCAAACTCGCGAAGATACTTTCATAAAAGTGATGACCGACGGCATCCTCTTGGCTGAAATTCAAGGGGACCGTTTTTTAAACAGATATGACACACTTATTATTGATGAGGCCCACGAGCGCAGCCTTAATATCGATTTTTTATTGGGTTATATCAAACGCACTCTTCCCAGTCGCCCTGATTTAAAACTTATTATCAGCTCTGCCACCCTGGATACGGATAAATTTTCCAAACATTTTAACAACGCTCCCATAATTGAGATATCCGGGCGTACTTACCCTGTTGAGGTGCGTTATCGCTCGTTAGAGATAAAAGCAACGGGCAACGACCCCCAAGAGATGGACTCTATAAGTCGAGAAAAAGATCTTGAAGAGGGAGTTGGAGATGCTGTTGCCGAACTATATAGGATTAAAGAACCCGGTGATATTTTGGTTTTTCTGCCGGGAGAGAGAGAGATTCGGGAAACTGCGGATTATTTAAGAAAACAAAATCTAGTTGGGACAGATATTCTACCCCTGTTTGCCAGACTGTCGGCTGGAGATCAGGATAAAATATTTAACCCCGGTGGTGGCAGACGTATTGTACTGGCAACCAATGTCGCAGAAACCTCCATTACCGTTCCCGGCATTCGCTATGTAATCGACTCTGGCCTTGCGAGAATAAGCCGTCAGGGTGGACGTGGTCAGGTAAGACGCTTACCAATAGAGAAGGTATCCCAATCTTCCTCCAACCAGAGAAAAGGCCGTTGTGGTCGCTTGAGTGATGGCATATGTATTCGTCTCTACACAGAAGAAGACTATACAAACCGCCCGGTTTTTACCGATCCTGAAATACTACGCACCTCTCTGGACTCTGCCATATTGCAGATGAAAGCCCAACGTTTGGGAGAGGTGGAAGATTTTCCTTTTGTAGACCCGCCACCTGCCCATGCAATAAGAGACGGTTTAAGGGAGTTGGAAGAGTTAGGAGCTATTAATAGCAGTGGTACATTGACCAACACAGGCCAACAACTTGCCCGACTGCCACTGGACCCCCGGATTGCCAGGATGATTTTAGCAGCAAAAAAAGAGGGTTCGTTAGTTGAGGTTTTGGTGCTGGCAGCAGCGTTAAGTATTCCTGACCCTAGGGAAACTCCAAGGGAAAAACGCGAAAAAGCCAAGCAACTCCACCAACGACATATAGATAAAACTTCTGATTTTACAGGTTTTCTTAATCTTTGGGGGTTTATTGAAGAGGGGCGGAAAAGCTCCCCATCAAAAAGTCGTTTTCGCCAATTTTTAAAAGAAAATTTTCTTTCATACAGCCGTACCCGTGAATGGTGGGAAATCCATCGCCAATTAAGAAGACATGTTGATGAGATGGGGCTTACATTAAACCTGCAAGAGGCAACCTACCCTCAAATCCACAAGGCAGTTTTGGCTGGTCTGTTGGGTCAAGTTGGATTTAAAGCCGAAGGCCACGAATTTGCCGGAACCAGACAGATCAAATATTTTATCAACCCCGGCTCTGCCCTTTTTAAAAAACCACCCACCTGGATTATGTCTGCTGAACTGGTTGAAACCACCCGCCTGTTTGCCCAAACATGTGCCAAATTAGAGCCAGAATGGATTGAAGAGGTAGCCGGACCACTAAGCAAACACCACTATTTTGAAGCCCACTGGGAGAAAAAAGCTGGAAGGGTAATGGCATATGAGAAGGTCAGTCTGTTCGGCCTCACCTTGATAACAAAACGAAAAGTCCATTTTGGCCCCATAGATCCGCTGGAATCTCGCAAATTTTTTATTCAATCTGCCTTGGTTGAAGGCCATTTTCAGACCAACGCACCATTTTTTAGCCACAACCAGGCTTTAATTGCCGAAATCCGCGACCTTGAACATAAATCCCGCAGACGTGATCTGCTTGTAGACGATCAAACCCTCTTTAACTTTTATGATGATATAATCCCTGATAACTGCTACACCTCGGCAAATTTTCACCACTGGCTGCAAAACACCAATAAACAAGATAAACGTCTGCTGTTTTTTGATAAAGAGACCCTGATGCGCCATGAGGGGGAGATGATAACTGGGGAGAGATTTCCCGGACACATCCTGATAAATGGTCGAGAATACTCTTTGGAGTACCATTTTTCTCCTGGTGATGGTGAGGATGGACTTTCGGTATTAATTCCCCTGCCCTATTTAAACCAAGTCTCTCCTCACCCTTTTGAATGGCTGGTTCCGGGGCTGCTTGCCGATAAGCTGACGGCCCTTTTAAAAAGCCTGCCCAAAACATGGCGCAGAGAGCTAGTACCCCTACCACAAACAGTGGAGTTATGTCTGGCTGCCGGTTTTCACCCCAGCCAACCGTTATGTTCGACAATTGGTCTGATTTTAAAACAAAAAAAAGGGGTTGTCATACCTTCCCATGCATGGCGACACGATGATCTGCCCAACCATCTTCGCATGAACTTTAAAATTGTAGATGAGAGCGGTCAAAAATTGTTGGCTCATGGTCGGAATTTAATAGAGTTGCAGCAAAAAATGGGCATAGCCGCAAAAGACCAATTTAAAAGCCTGCCCAAAGGTGATTTTGAGAAAAAAAATATAGTGCGATGGAATTTTGGTGAACTGCCACAACAAGTAGATTTAACCACAAACAACCAATCGGTAAACGGTTTCCCTGCTTTGCAAGATGACGGCACCAGCGTCTCAATCACCTTGGTTGATGATCCTACATTGGCTAGTCAGGTTATGCGCAAGGGTCTTGTGCGTCTTTTTGCCCTACAACTGCCAGGACAGGTAAAACAGCTTAAAAGCAGCCATAAAATTGATCAAAAAATGGCTTTGGCTTTTTAGGCATTAGGAAAAAAAGAGCAACTAGTAGCTGATATTATCGATCTGGCAATAGACCGGGTATTTCTTGCAAAAGATGCAGATAAAATTCGCAACGCAGAAAGCTTTAAAGAGAGACTGCAGGCCAACCGGGGAAAATTAATGGTTGAAGCAGGAGCCATTGCTCATCTGACAAGCAGAATATTAAATGAATTTCACGAACTGCGCCTAACAATGAAAACCGCCAACCGCTCCCCAGCCTTAAAAACAGTAGTACCAGAGATTAAATCCCAGCTAGATGCCTTGATCTACACAGATTTTCTCATGCAGACACCATACACATGGTTACGCCACCTACCCCGGTTTTTAAAGGCAATAAACCTACGCCTGGAAAGAAGACAACAAGACCCCAACAAAGACAAACAAAAATCCCAAGAGCTAGCCCCCCTCTTACTCAAATTCCAAGAGGCTACAAAAAAACAGAACAAAGAAAAAACCCAAAACCCCGATCTAACAACCTACTTCTGGATGTTAGAAGAGTTTAGAGTATCTCTCTTCGCCCAAGAGCTAAAAACATCAATGCCTATCTCGATAAAACGGTTGCAAAAACAGTGGGAGAAGGTTTTGAGTTAATTGAAAACTGGTAACAATTAAGAAGAACAATGAATTTTATATTTTTGAAAGAGAAAAAGAAGGGAAAAAGTTAAACAAAAGGTATCTGGATGTTTAAGATGTCATGCGTGAAAATGTCCAAACATGGGCCAAGAGTGCACCATTTGCCATTTTAGACAACAAAAAAGGACTTAACCATTATAGCTAAGTCCTTGATTTTACTTGGTGCCGAGGGTCGGAATCGAACCGACACGCTGTTGCCAGCGCCAGATTTTGAGTCTGGTGCGTCTACCAGTTCCGCCACCCCGGCGACAGACGGGACATTAGCAAATACCCCTCTGTACGTCAATAGACTCTAAGCACTGCACAGGATAATTTATCAATTTAGATTTTTTACTTGGAGATTTGATGAAATAATTACACTTAATCTTAATTTAAAACTATACAAACTGATAACCCACACCATGTACTGTTATTAAAATTTGAGGGTCTTTTGGATTTTTTTCTAGTTTGCGACGGAGGCGGTTTACCATAACATCTATTGTACGATCATTTGGCATCCACTCTCTGCTGCTCACTGCTTCTAAAAGCTTGTTGCGACTAAATATGCGACCAGGACAACGGACAAAGGTGGCAAGTAGGATAAACTCACCATTTGTTAAATGTATAGACTCTCCTTCAGGAGAAATTAGACGACGTTGTTCCATATTGAGGTTCCAACCATGAAAAATGTGGTTGGATGGTTCATCTTTGTTTTTTATTCCTGTTTGCGAGGTACGACGGAGAAGGTTTTTTACTCTAACCAACAGTTCTCGCTCGTTAAAAGGCTTTGTTACATAATCATCTGCCCCCAACTCCAAACCGATAATGCGGTCAACATCCTCTTTGCGCGCTGTAACTAAAATTATACCAATATCAGATTTATTACGCAGGTTTCTGGTTAATGACAGACCATCTTCACCAGGCAAATTGATATCCAACAAAACCAAATCAATACTGTTTTTGTCAATATGAACCCACATTTCAGAGCCGTTTGTAGCCTCAAAAACTTCATAACCAGACTTACTGAAATAAGCAACCAATAAGCTACTGGTAACAGGGTCATCTTCAACAATAAGAATGTTTTGTTTCATCTAAGTCTATAAGCCATCAATTTGTTAAAATATTCAATAGTAACAAAGAACACCACCCAAACAACCTTATGATTATTGGTATATAACCCTCAGAGACTATAATATAATCAGGATAAACACAAGAAGTTCTTATAGGTTTTAATGAAACTATATGTAAGCAAATGCACTACAAACATAATTAGCATACAATATGATATATATTAAAATAAATATCTACCAGTGACAGCAGTTACAACGTTTACAATACCTAAAAGAAGATTGACACCTACAAGCCTACGAATTTTAAGCATGAACATTCCAGCCTCAGGAAAAAGCTCCTCTTTTACCCGGATTTTCATCTCCTTATAAGGCCCCAAATACACATAAACAAATATAACAATCATAATCCAACCAACTACTTGCATAATATATACATGTAAACCTAGATCATCCCAACCACCTAAATATGAAAATACCATCCAATAGCCGCTCACTGGCAATAGAACTATTGACAACCAAATCATAGCCAAAAATCGCCGCAAAACTCTTGACCAAAGATTTATTTTATCTGGTAAGGAGAGAAATTCAGCAGAAGGGCGCAACACAAAATGGGTAAAAAACATGCCCCCTACCCAAATTAATGCTGCAATAAAATGTACTGTTAATAAAAATGACACCAAAAATCCTCATGAAAAAATTATATAAATCCGACCAGACTTAATATTAAATCATCCTAATTTCAGTCTACCAATTTTTTTAACATCCCATTTTGCCAATAAATGCAAGAATTCCGATTCCAACTCTTCCAAACTTCTTCCTGCGGCTTGTGTATGGCCATTATCACTACTCGAATTTTCAGTTAATACAGACATTGGGTTCTGTTTAACCTGTAAAGATAGAAGTAAAAAGAGTTGAAATTGTGTTTTCTCTTCTCCAGAAAAAAATTGTAGGGAATCCTCTAGTTGCGCTTCTGATTGCTCTTGAGAGTGAAACTCAATAACCTCTTGAATCTGCTTCCACTCCTCTTCTTTATTCATCATATGGAAAAGATTCTCCATATGTTCTGCGAGAAACTGATCCATTATTCTATCAGATTCTGGTTGATTGGGATGGCTCTGCCATGATTGCAGGGTTATAGCGGTAGCCAGTTTGCCAAAAAACATAGCTCCTGCCAGCTTATGTTCTTGAACAAAAAGATAGCTAAGAGAATAACAAGCTTTCCACAAAACCCACTCTTGACCATTTTGCAAAGCTGTAATTAAAGACCTGACCAAGCGTACTCTTGACTCTGACATACGATTGATATGACAGCATACCAAACCGGAGTTATGGTATAAAATTGGGGTGTTTGCGTCATTATATAGCTTATGAGTCTCAATACTCTTTACCGCCAATTCATACAGCTTTTGGGCCTCATCAAACATCTGCAACCCATAATACATGGAACCAGCACTATTTAATATATTTATATAGACAGTGTGTTTTTCCTGATTATTTATAAAGAATACGTTGAGGGCGCGGTCAAAAATCAGCGTCGCTTTATTATACTCACTACAAGAGACAAAATAGTTTGCCAAACCATTTAGAGCTTTCCCTAGCTCAGGAACTTGCCATTCACCTTTAAGCTCAGTTAACTCCAAAAGGGCATAAAACCCTTTATCACTCTCAAATAAATTATCACAACGGTGGGCAGTTTCTACCAAAAGTACCAGCACCAACCCCGCAATTAAATTATTTTGCTGTCCGGCACTGTTAGTAACAGACCAGGCTTTTTGCAGATAACTCAAACCTCTTTCATGATTACCCTGATTAACAAACAGCCGGGCAAATCGGAACAGTATATCTACCAAAGGATAACTATCATTTTTAAAAGCGGTCTCATATTCTGCTATAGCACGGAAAAGGTGACGTTCGGCATCTATCAACCCCTTTGAAGCCCCTTTTGTGCCTACTGTCGCAGATTCAAGATCCCCACCATGGGATTGTGGTATCAGACCAGAGAGATAAATCGGTTGCTGATCTCTTATTATCTCTTCATTTGTGATTATCTCTTTTATACGATCGATATCAAGAGGCATAATCTCTTGGGTGGTTCTACCGTCCACATTCTCATCACCACCCAACATATCCATACTATCCAACTCACGACGCATTGCACGTAAATGGATAAGATCATGAATATAAGCACGCAAACCTGAAAAAAGCCCAACCGATGCAAATGGTTGTGCTTCAAGCTTTTGACTTTCATCATCTGATTTTGCGTTTTCCACCAATTTTAAACACCAATCAACATAAATTCAGATAGTTATTAACAAGCTTTAACAAAGCCTAACTTACTTTAAATACACAACATTCTCACCACTATACAGAGTAACATCATCTTGTCATCTTGGCTAGCCAATGGATAAACTTCAAACAGAAACAGTGTAACCGCTGGTTGCCAATATTTTGTATTTTATTTAGATAGAGTTTAATTAAACGAAAGAGATACAACCTAAAAAACTTATACTTTCCAGTTGATAACAATTGAAAATCAGATTATGTGGGGTTAGTTTGGTTGAAAAAAAATTTTATATAATGTTTTTATAGCAAATTTGATAGTGAGTTTTTGTATGTTGCTAAACAGCCAACTCCCCGATCCTCTGTTATTGACCAACGCCCAACAGCAAGAAGAGATACGCAATGCTGCTGACAGTTTACTTGCCACTGGTCCTGACAACCTTCAACTTGCCACCAAGGAGTTGGAGTGGGCCAAACGGAAAGAACAGCACCCTTTTGCTGCACACTTAGTTATTAAACTCGCTCGTTCTCGGCAAATATTAATAGATTTAACCTTACCACTACATATATCTGTAGTGTTTGCTATATATAAAGAGCATCAACGTATCTTAAGCCAAAAGGAACATCCTTATGGTGAAGATTTCTTGCGCCAAAAGATAAAGCAGATGTTATGGCTATGCCAAGATCTTAATCATGTCACTTGGGATATGACCTTGGTAGATGATGGCTGTCCAAATGGTAGCGGACTTTTGGCCCAAAAAATATTGGCTGATGACACTCTACCACAGTGTGTTCAAGTGCTTTTTTTAAAAGAAGCCATAAGTAACAATCACCCTATATCTAAACCCATGACCAACACCGATGATAGCCGTAAGGGTGGTGCTGTTGCACTAGGTATGTGGGAGTCAGTAAGAAAAAGTCACCCCAACCATGTAGTCATTTATACTGATGCTGACCTGTCTACCGATTTAGGACAGTGTGGTTTATTGATTTCAGGTATAACCAACAAGGGAATGGACGCAGCTATCGGCTCGCGACGTGAACCATCATCAATTGTCATTAAAGGGGGAAAACGCAATGATCGTGGCAAGATGTTTATCTATCTTTGGAAGAGACTGCTACCCTCACTTGCCAACATAATTGATAGCCAGTGTGGTTTTAAAGCATTCAAGGCTGATATTGCCCGTAAGATTCTGACCAACCTCACTGAAAAACGTTTTGCCTTTGACATAGAACTACTACTTAAAACAGAACTAAATCGCGGTAATTCTATAATAAACATACCAATAGCATGGTTTGATAGCGAAGCGGCTTCCACCACTACTGATCTACAACCATATCTACCAATGTTAAAAAGCATTGCCGGGTTCTATCGCAACTACCTCCCTAAAAACTTAGAAGCCGATGGTTTTGCTGATTTGATCAATAAATTAGGCGAAAATAACTGGAAACAACTCCTCCAAAATATCCCGGAAAAGATAACCGCTAAAGAACCAGATGAATTTATTAACTTTAATGGAGTTACAGCCCATGAGTTGGCAAAAATTGCAGGGGTGGTTTAACCTAGATTCGGCAGTTGGCGGTGCGAGCATGGCGTAAGATATTGGTTTATCTGGTGTATCAGGGGAAATCGCGGTCA
>JADFYX010000319.1 GCA_015232795.1 Magnetococcales bacterium | reverse complement strand
TAGTTCCATAAGTTTTAACTCTATCTCCCAGTGGAGCCGATATCAGGAGTTGTTGGAAGGTGATATCTCTTGTGGTTTGCGGGTGAACCCCCACAAAAGCTTGGCTGGCAGACCTCATTATGATCCTTGCCGTACTTTTTCCAAACTGGGGATATCTGTAAACCAGTTGCAGTATATTTGGCAGAAAAATCCTGATAGGTTTAAAAATATAACAGGTCTGCATGTGCATAATGCAGTTGGTGATGTTGATTTTACAAACCTGCAAGCAACTATCAAAATTATTAAAGAAAAACTTCCAGAGTTATTGCACAATCTGCAGTGGATAAATCTCGGTGGTGGGTATCGTCTTGGGTCGTGTAAAAACCGCCATTTGTTTGTTGATACCTGTAACAGTTTAAAAAACATATATGGCTTGCAGGTATATATAGAACCGGGAACAGCCTTGGTGCAAAAAGCCTGCTGGTTGTTAACCACTGTAGTGGATATGTTTAAAAGTGATGGTAAAACAGTTGCTATTTTGGATAGCTCAATAAATCATCAGTTAGAGTCATTTATATATGGCTTTAAACCTTCTGTTTATGGCACAGCAAGAGATGGAAAATATTCTTATCTATTAGCCGGAGCAACATGTTTAGCAGGAGATCTTCTTGGTGAACACGGCTTTGCAAAGCCGTTGAGTATTGGGGAAAAAGTTTTATTTAAAAGTGTTGGGGCTTATACCCACGCCTTTGGGATTCAATATAATGGTCTAAACATTCCATCAATTTATTGTTTGCAAGGGGATAACCAGATTATACTCAACAGACAGTTTACCTTGGAGGATTTTACCCGGCGTTGTGGTGGCTGAAATTAATTTAAAAATCCAGCCCGTAATTTATTAAATATCTGGGCTAGGTTAAGGGATACCCCCCAATTTTATTATGGCAATAATAATTACCAGCAAACAGGAAAAACCCTCTCCTACAGTGAAAACCGATTTTTCTCTGCTTAAGAGTTATTCCATAAAAGCTATGCAAAAAAGTGACACTCCAGGGCGGGATGAGTGTCTGCATCTTTTGGGTATGGTAGAGCAGATTGTCACAGCGATACCCAGTGAAGCTCCACGCTATAGTGAGTGGCAGCAAAAAAACAAAAATTTATTAAATGACGGGAATTTAGAAACCTTAGCCGGAGAGACGCAATTAGAGTCGCTAGCTTTAGAGTTGCGTAGGCTTTGGTTGGCGACTGCCCATAGTTATAGCGATCCATATTTAAAATCTCCCCCTGAAGGTGTGGATAAAAAGCTGCCAATGGGTAGTTCTGCCCATTATCATTATGAACGGTTGGTGTATCCCCGAAATTTAGAAAAACGTGGTGAAGATTATCGCCCTGTCCCAACTGGCTGGGAGGCAAGGAATATATTTTTTAGAAGTGGTTTATCTGCAATAGCAGCTCTGTTTCAGGTTTTTGGGCAGGTATTTAGCAGGGATAACAAGACCACTATAAAAATTGATATGTTTGGTGGATATTTTGAGACAGAAAGGTTGCTGCAGGCTTTTTCATCACCACTGTTTAAGTATCGACGGATTGTTAAGCAAGCCGAGCTTTTTGAGGGTGTGCGGAATGAAGATGCTAATGTTCTTTTTTTAGAGCCAGTCTCTTATGATTGGGATTTAGAGGCTCTGGATTTTACGGAGCTGTTGGAGTCGTTGGCAAAACGGTTGCGGCCCCCAAAGATGGTAGTTTTAGATACCACTATTGTAGGCCACAGTTTTCCACTAGAGATGTTTTTGAAAATGTTGCCAGGAACGCCACCTCCAATAGTTGTGGTGTTGAGTTCTGGGTTAAAGTTGGATCAAGAGGGGTTGGAGCTTGCCAATGTGGGTATGCTGACCCTGTTACATAAGCAAAACCACAAGGAACAGGGGAGAATTGCCGATAAGTTAGCAAGCAAAATGCGCAAGAATCGCAACCTGTTTGGCTATGGCTTGTTAATGGATGAGATGGCAATTTTGGATGTGCCTTGGTTTTTGGATTTAGCTAGCTTTAGGAAGCATTGCAGTTATGTTTTTGCAAATAACAGGGATTTGGCAGAGTCTCTGTCTTCTAAAATAAAAGAGGGGGAGGGAATTTTTTCTCACATATCCCACCCTTGTTTATCAACTTCTGCCAATTGGTCATGGGCCAAAGCACCATTTGTGGTTTTTCATTTTAAGCCCGATAGGGATGGTGAAGAGAATCATAGAGCTGTTGTTGCTACAATTTTGCATCTTTCTGGCAAGCGTAATCTTGGTTTGGTAGAGGGGATGAGCTTTGGTTTTCGCCACTCACGCTTTGAGATAATAAAGCCAAACGCTATACTCCATCCCAATGGCAGACAGAAGGGTCTGTTAAAGGTGGCAATGGGTAGGAGGAGTGGTGCTCAAGTTCACGGAATTATTAATCTTCTAACTGAAGTGGCAGGTATGAGCGAATTTCCTGAGATGAAGAAAACAAAATTACAGGCAGGGGATAAGCTGTTATCTGGTCGCTATGAGATAATCGAGAAGATAGGCGAGGGTAATTTTGCTTTGGTTTTCAAGGTGCGTGAAGTTGAGTCGGGTAAGATTTATGCAGCAAAAAAAGCGACTGTTGCGCGTAAGCCCCACGTATATAAATCTGAAGTAGCAAAACTTGCTACCTTACGTGGTGGCCCTCATATTCTTCCTCTGCATGAGGCCCAACTGGACGAAGACGGGGCCATGGTTATGGTTACGGAGTATCTTGATGGGGGTAATTTAAAAGAGGCTATTTTATCTCGTGGGCATCTATCAGAAGTTGAAGCCATGGGGGTTTTAGGGCAGATGTTAAAAGCCGTAGCCCATTCTCATGCTTGTACGCCACCTATTTTACATCGGGATATTAAACCATCGAATATATTGGGCAAAAAAATTGGCAAAAACCGTATGCAGTGGTATTTGGCTGATTGGGGTTTGGCAGCTAACTGGCGCAGTGCAAGGGAGCCAGCGGTATCTGGAACCCATAGTTATACAGCCCCAGAGGTTTGGAGCAAAAAACGCTATTTGGTTTCCGAAGTTTATTCTCTGGGTATGACCCTCTATTTTATGCTGTTTGGCAGGCCGGCTTATGAGGGAAGTTCTGCAACCATTAGTGCTGCCCAAAAAGCCCCTGAACCAGTTGTGGTTCCCCATGGTTGCCCTAAGCATATTAAAAATTTGTTAGAGGGTATGTAAAAGAAAAACCCAAAGAAAAGATGGTCTATGGCTAGGGT
>JADFYX010000318.1 GCA_015232795.1 Magnetococcales bacterium | reverse complement strand
CAAAGTCAATTCCATCTTTTCCCAATGGGCAGATTGGCACACAAGCTCCACAAACACCCCGGTCTACCCATGGATAACAGGCAGAACGATCTATCTGGGCAACACCCATTTTCACATCTTTTCGGGGTGTTACAACTAGTGCATCGGTGGGACAAGCCTCCATGCAATCCCCAGTCAAAGCACAAGCACTGACAACCGGGTTGATAAATGGGGTATTAACTTTCGCTCCCCCTTCATGATTGTAAAACTGGATAGCATCCTGGGGACAAACTTCACCACAGATTCCGCAACCAATACACCGAGCCATAAATTCAACATCGTCTTCTAAAGCTCCCGGTGGTCTAAGACGAATTGAAGGACTAGGAGCAGCAGTTCCCTCTGCGGGAGCCATGAGACGAGCAACACCAAAAGGGGCAACCCCACCAGCAAACATTACCCCACCTGCAGCAATTTTATGGAGAAAATTACGGCGTTTCATTACCCAATCTCCTTGGGTGTAGATTTTTCTTCTGCAATTTTTTTCATGTAGATGGGTCCAGCATGGCCCGGTCCTTGATCGGCACAATCTTTAATGCCACGAACAAAAACCAGGGCATCTTCAGGGCAGGCAGCAATACAGGCTGTACAGTTGTTACACTCAATACCAAAACCATCTCGCATGGGATCTAACACAAACATGCAGGCTTTATTGCATTTTCCACAGTCATTACACGGCTCGACTTTGCGTTGTATACGAAATAGACGATATTTGCCTAAAAGAGCATACACTCCTCCACCGGGACAGACATATCTACAAAAACCGTGTCTTGCCACCAGTAGATCAAAAAGCAGGGTGAAGACAAAAAATCCTGTTCCCGCCCCCAAAGCTCCGGTTGTAACATAATAGTAGATCTCCCGGCCCACAATAGCAGGAGGATATATTGTGGATAGGGCAACCCAACTGGTAAAAGCAGAAATCAGTATACCAACAAGCAATACAATATATTTCAAACGCAGATCAAATTTACGGTTGCGACGCAAAGGAACACCTGCCCTCTTTATCCACTCCGCCAACTTATCTGCCAAGTCATAGATCAAACCACCAGGGCAGATCCAGCCACAATAAAACCTGCCCAACAACATAGTCAGACCAATGGGAATTAAAGTAGAGACAAACAGCGCCCAATAAAAACTTTGTGTAGATGCAATATGGGCTAAGAAAGCCAGAGGATCACTCAATTTCAGTCCAAATAAAGTTCCGCTCCAGGTGGTCCCTTTCAAGGCGTTGAGATCCCGTGCAGGATCACTGACAAATGGAGATGTGATCCACTCCATAATATCATATATCTCTTTTTCCGAATCGGCTAAAAGATCATAAGCGTGGGCTGAAGTAAAATTTTGATATACATGGAAATATGGTAAAAGAACCAGCAAGGTGAAAACCAGCAGCAGCACAAACCACCGTAGTTTATTAAGATTTTTCCATATGCTAATCACTGGAGATATTTCCTTCTATATTAATTTATGTGAGACTTGTGGGTATAACACGAATGGCTTGGGGCATCTGGATACAAGAACGTTCACATAAACCACAACCGACACAGCCATCCAAAACTTCCGGCTGTTCCAGCATACCAACTTTAAGAGCTACTTTGGGTAACGGACAGGCCCGATAACAGACACCACAGGTTTTACCCTGCCAAGAGAGGCAGATACTTTTATCAACCTTTGCGACTCCCATTTTGACATCGGCCAAAATGGCATTCATCTCTCTGGGAATCGACTTTATGGCTCCACTGGGACAGAGATCCCCACACCGCATACATAAGATGCACCCCTGTTCACGAGGAACAAGATATGGGGTATCGAGAGATTCAAGACCTTCACTAAAGCCAAAATAGAGGATGGCCCGGTTGGGACAAACCTCACCACACTGACCACAGCGAATACAGCGATCAAGAAAATCTTCTGAAATTCCGGGAGGGCGAAGATACCGCTGCACCCTTGCTCTTCTTTTGGGTGCAGCGGAAATTGAAAATGGAGCGAGGGAGGAGCCAGCTAAAGCACTAAGAGCCAACAAAAAGCCCCTACGACTCCTCCCAAATCCTTTTGACATTTTTTAAACCTTTTCAACCCTTGCTGCTAACTTTTTAAAATCAACCTGACCTGATACATAGTCCCAAACACGGCTGGAAACTTTATTCACCAACCATTTGTTTTTCTTGGGATCGGCACTATCAGCAACCGATAGGTTCCACGGACTAAACATATAACCACGGGGAACACTGTTACGAGCTGGTTTAACAATACTGTTGGAACCAACCTGAGCACGGGCTTGATACTCACCGCGACGGGTAATGAGTTTTACCAACTCGCCATCTTTAATTCCCATATCGTCAGCATCTTGTTGATGCATCTCAACATACTGTTCAGGAACCAAACGCCGTGTTGTGGGGCTACGGTTTGATTTGGCTGTATGGAAATGCTC
The DNA here is from genome assembly GCA_015232795.1 of Magnetococcales bacterium. Classification (GTDB taxonomy): domain Bacteria; phylum Pseudomonadota; class Magnetococcia; order Magnetococcales; family JADFYX01. The sequence goes on along the minus strand of JADFYX010000318.1, from coordinate 787 downwards.
ATAAACAACGCCCAAGCCCAACCAGTAGGGATATTTGTCCTTGGGAACCTTGTGCCAAGGTTTGTAACGGTGCTCCTCATCTGGGATATCCGGTGTCATGGCAGTATCACGCGCTTTTTTTATGAGATCCAAATGGTCGATGGTGTAGAGACCTTTTTTAACACCAAACTCCATAAGTTTTTTGGTCAGCTCTTCACGTTCTGAATAGTCTTGCTTACAGAATTTAAAGTGCATTTTGCCATCTTTTTTTCTAAAATCTCCGTATGGTTTACCATCCCAAATACCCTCTTGGCTCATATAACGGCGAGTAGAACCTTGGTTTCTGGCAATGGTCAATGTCGGCGCAGGCCACTGTATACCGCGGCTTACCGGCTCCCGATGATTTCCACGAATTTGGTCATAAAGCCCTACACCATCAACTTTTTCAACTTCCAACATACCTGTTAGATCAGCATCTGTATCTTTGGAAGCCTCAACTATCTCACGGAAAACCTCTTCCGCATCATAGAAACCATCAGCTTGTTTTTTGTATGGGAAGATTTTATCCCCATCCATACCCAAAAGGTTAGCAATTGCCCGACCTTTATCGATAACCATATCCATATCAGGAAGACAACCTTTTGGTGGATTAGCTGCTTTGTCAACCACATGGATACGGCGTTCAGAGTTGATATAAACACCTTGCACCTCACCCCATGTCGCAGCAGGCATAATCACATCAGCAAACAGATTGTTTGGTGCGTGACGATAAATCTCTTGGGCTACAACAAACATTTTGCTCAAAGCT
>JADFYX010000317.1 GCA_015232795.1 Magnetococcales bacterium | reverse complement strand
AAGAGTCGGGTCAAGCTCTCTTTTTACCGACTCTTTATTAAGCTTTTTCATAGATAAGTTGAGGAGACCATCAGATGAAATTTCAGCAACAAAACCCGGCTCTACCACAGTTATAGAGTGGGTCTCGGCAATAAGGGCTGGTCCGGTTATAGAATCATTGGGAACAATATTTGTCCGTAAATAAAGAGGTGTTATTGTGGCCTTATCTTCCCAAAACCATACTTTAACCTCTTTTTCTGGCAGAGATTTTTTTGTTGATTGCTGGCTTTCTATCGCTTTTTTAGTGCTATTATCGTCAAGCTTTTCTACCACCTCAATACGTAGGTTTAGTAACTCCAGGGTTGTTGTGTGAGGGGTGAAACCATAATATTGCAAATGTCGGCTAAAGAACTCTTTTTTAATAATATTTATGTCAGGGTTATAGGCAACACTTAAGGGAGAGTCTGTTCCGGGAAGGCGCAAATCTAGGGTGATGTGACGAGCAAAAACCACCTCTTTTGAACTGCTCAACTCCCGGAAAAGTTGTGACTCCAGCTTTGCAGCAACCTCATCGCAACGTAGCTTTACCCGTTGCAAAGTAATTTCATCCAGAAGACAAAGAATAGTCTCTACATGGGTTCTACCATGAACTGCCATGGCGATACCATAAGCAGAGAGAACCCCGGCCAATGGGTGCAGGCGAATTTTTTTAATGTTTAAAGCGTTGGCTATGCCACAACCATGTTGCCCCCCTGCTCCACCAAAACAGATTAAAGCATGATCCCGCAAATCAAATCCTCTTGCCACAGAAAGATTTTTAATGGGTCGGCCCATGGTTTCATTGGCAATACGGATATAACCCAAAGCTAACGACTCTACACTGTAACTCTGCCCTGTTGAGGTGTTCACCTGTTTAACTAAAGCTGAAATTCCATCTCTAGCGGCTTTGCTATCTAGGGGGCCATCTCTATTGGGACCAAATAGCTTGGGAAAAAAATCTGCAACAATTCGCCCAACAACAAGATTGGCATCGGTTATGGTCACAGGACCACCCAAACCATAACAGGCAGGACCGGGGTTGGAACCTGCGGAATCGGGACCGACGCTAAGTTTTTGACCATCAAAATGCAGAATTGATCCACCCCCAGCAGCTACGGTTTCTACATTTAACATAGGGGCGTGGTAACGAATTGCAGCTGTTTCAGCCTCCAGCACTTTTTCAAACTCTCCTGCATAACGGCAGACATCAGTTGATGTTCCACCCATATCAAAGCCGATGACTTGCTCATCACCGCTTTGGGCTGCAACAGCCCCTACCCCGGTAACACCACCTGCCGGACCAGATAAAATAGCATCTTTTCCACTAAATCCTTCCGGGACCAACAGCCCCCCTGCACTGCTCATAAAATGTAAGGGTATGCTACCCGTCCAGCGTTTTACTTGGCCAATATAGTGTTGCAAAACTGGGGTTAAATAGGCATCTATAAGGGTGGTTCTACCTCTGCCGACAATCTGAATAATGGGGATGGTTTTGTGGGAGAGTGATATCTGTGCAAAGCCTATTTCCTCTGCAATTTTAGCAGCATCTAGTTCGTGCTGGGGGTTTTTCCAGGCGTGAAGAAACAGAATAGCAAGAGATGTAACACCACCAGCCTTTAATTTTAGCAGAGCTTTTCTGGTTGTTTTTGTATTAAGAGGTGAAAGAGGCAACCCTGTTGCCAGCATACGTTCCTCGGCCTCTTCAACCCTTTTATAGAGCAGTTGCGGACGAGTGATCCCCAAAGCAAAAAGCTCTGGCCTACGACCGGAGCCAATCTCTAATATATCGGAAAAACCGTGGGTAATTAGCAGACCAACCTCGGCCCCTTTTCTTTCCAAAAGGGCATTGGTGGCAACAGTAGTACCAAGCCTTATCCAGGCAACTTCATTTTGTGGCAGTTTTTCTCCAACTTTTGCACCTAAAAAACGTCTAATTCCCTCAATGGCTGCATCCTCATAAAGAGAGCTTTTTGAGAGTAGCTTTGCCCCATGAATTTTACCCAAAGGGTCAATAGCAACTACATCGGTAAACGTACCACCCCGATCTACAGCAAAACGCCAGCGATTAAAAGAATCAGAAACCATGGCTTGCCCATTAATTTGTGTCATTTTTTAGTGATACTTTCTTTTTATCAACTCAAAATATGTCTGAAATCTAGGTTTAGTATCCCCTATTCAACCCAACAACGGCAAATATTGTCATAAAACAGGCAAAAAAAAACCTGACACCACCAACAACAACACTGTAACCATATGATTTTGCAACACATATAAATTGGCATTTATAATGCAACAATTAACGTAAGGTTACGTTATTAATTGATAGATACTCTTACAACAATATTTTATCTAAAAGAGGCGTTTAGAGAAATGAAACAACAGGAACGCATTGCCAGATCAGTGGCCAAAAGAAAAGCTAAAAAGCTTTTTAAACATTGGAGATCTGATGAGATCAACTGTTATGTGGAGTCCCACTATTGTGATTATCTCACATTAGCTTCAGACTCCATCAACAACTACAACCCAAGAAGCTTCATCACAGTTTTTGTATCTCCCGTCTGCCTGTTCATCACAAGCCTATCAAGGGCTCTGTATATCTTTGTCTGGCGTATTTTTCGCTAGCCATTGTCAAAAAAACCTCAATATTTTTGACTTTAAAACCTATTTTTCCAATAAAGTACGCACGATATGTGACGGTACCACCTGATATGTGGAAATTTGCATGGTATAGAGACCTCTGCCAGAGGTAATGGTGCTTAGGGTGTTGCCGTAATCTAGCACCTCTGCCATGGGAACCTCTGCCTTAACAATTTGGCTGCCAACCTTGGGGGTGGCACCTGTTATATGGCCTCTTTTTGCGTTTAAATCCCCGATAACATCCCCAACCACATCGTTTGGCACTGTGGCCTCAAGTGTCATGATTGGCTCCAGCAAAACAGCCCCTCCCTCCTCCATAGCTTTTGCAAAGGCAATGGCTCCGGCTGCACGAAAAGCGTTATCTGAAGAGTCAACAGAGTGGAATGAGCCATCCACCAGACTGACATTAACGTCCACAACCGGATAGCCACCCAGTCCGCCTTTGGCCATGGACTCAACAACACCTTTTTCTACCGAAGGTATAAATGCCCGAGGTATGGCACCACCCACAATTTTATTTTCAAAACTAAAACCAGCACCCCTAGGAGCAGGAGAAACCTCTAGAAAGCAGTTGCCAAATTGTCCACGGCCTCCAGTCTGTTTTTTTA
>JADFYX010000316.1 GCA_015232795.1 Magnetococcales bacterium | reverse complement strand
GACAACAAGTCCTGATATTGTCATTGTACAATCTGATAGTAATTAACATCATAACAGAGGAGGAAACAATGAAAAAAATAGGTACCATATTTTTTATTGTTATAACAACAATTTTTTACAAAGGTTTGATTGAGAAACGCTGGCTTTTATTGGGTTGTGGAGTATAGTCTGTTTTTTGATAAATTTAATGATAAGGATAAGTGATGTTGGAGTTGCAAGGGTTTCAAAAAAAATATTTGCGTGGTTTAGCCCATAATCTCAAGCCGTTGGTGTTGGTGGGACGGGAGGGGGTAACAGCAGCAGTATTGCTTGTCGTAGATCAGGCCTTGCTGGACCATGAGTTGATAAAAGTTCGTTTTAACGATTTTAAAACCGAGAAAAAAGCCCTCTGTGCACAGATAGCTGAAAATAGTGGTGGTGATTTGGTTGGTATGGTGGGTCATGTGGCAATATTTTATCGGCCGCATCCCAAAGTGGATAAACGTACTATTAAGGTTCCCGAGAAATCATGAGTTCATCAGGTGGTGTATTGTCTCATACCGTTCGTTGGCAGGAACAAATCCCCCAAGGGGTGGAGCTTACCCTACGTGGTGGTGTTGAGGTATATGTTGATCTACTGCAACAACGGGTAGAAGTGGCTGAAGGGGCAGAACTAAAAGCAAAAAAACAGGAGTGGTGTCTGCAAATAGCCTCCTACCTAGCCCGTCAGGCTCTCCTTGAGATCCTGGAAAAGGCTGGCAAGAAAAAGCTGAAAGCTGGTCAAAAAGGTGTGCAGTTTCAGGCGCGTCCCGACCCTGATGTTGTTTGGTGGGGTTAAAGGAAAGTTAAGAATTTATTCTGACCTGTAGGAGTGATTTTACTTGCTCCTACAGGTAACAGATTAATTTATAACAGAAAAACCTGTTTTAACTCTACTCCCCTTGGGCATAAGCCAAATAAGCTGTTAACAATTTTTCAATATTTTCAACAGGCATATCTTTACGCTCGGCGTAGGATGCAACCTGCTCTCTGGAGATTGCATCAACTCTAAAATAACGGGCATTTGGGTGGGCAAAATAATAACCGCATACTGCTGCCTGTGGAAACATAGAGCCCGTTTCAGAAAGGGTGATGGTGGTATTTTTTGTCACCTGTAATATATTAAACAACGTGTTTGTTTCGCTATGGTCAGGGCAGGAGGGATAACCGGAAGCAGGGCGGATACCACGGTATTTACCCTGTATGAGATCGTTACTATCGAGTTTTTCATCTGCCCCATAACCCCAATGGATGGTGCGTACCTGTTTGTGTAGCTCCTCGGCAAATGCCTCTACCAATCTATCAGCCAGAGATTTAACCATTATTGAACCATAGTCATCACCATCACTCTCTAGCTTTTTAACCAGCTCTTCCACTCCCAACCCGGCAGTTACTGCAAAAAATCCTAAATAATCTGTAACTCCGCTGGATTTAGGTGCGATAAAATCGGCGAGAGCATAGTGGGGTTTGCCTTCTGGCTTTACCCCTTGCTGACGCAGGGTGTAGACCATAGCCAGAGGTTTTTTATCAGAAGTGTCCGCATAAACCTCTATATCATCTCCAGAGCTATTGGCTGGCATGATGGCAAAAACACCTTTGGCCTGTATGAGATTTTCCGTAATAATTTTATTAAGCCAAACCTGGGCATCAGCAAACAGTTTTTGGGCCTCATCACCTTTATTTTTATCACTTAATATCTCAGGATAACGCCCATTCATCTGCCAAGTGTGAAAAAATGGGGTCCAGTCGATATATTCCACCAAGCCAGCAATGGATTGTGACTCTATTATCTGCAAACCAAGTTGGTTTGGTGTTTTGGGGTTGTAGTTTTGCCAATCGGTTTTAAAACCATTTTTGCGGGCGGTGGTAAGGTCTACACTAGGAGTGCTTTTTTTTGCATAACGGTCCCGGAGTTTGCCCTGCTCTTGTTTAAGGTTAGCAATAAAATCTTTGGATAGCTTTTTGTCCAAAATTGCGGTGGCAACTCCCACAGCACGGGAGGCATCTTTAACCTGTGCTACAACCCCAGAATAGTGGTTGGCAATTTTAACTGCGGTATGGAGTGGGGATGTGGTGGCACCTCCTACCATAACAGGTATGGCAAGCTTGCGTCTTTCAAGCTCTTTGGCAATATTTGTCATCTGTTCTAAGGAGGGGGTTATCAAACCAGATAGACCGATAATATCAACTTTTTGCGCTATAGCCTCTTCAATAATAGTTTCACCAGCTATCATCACCCCTAAGTCGATAACCTCAAAATTGTTACACTGCAAAACTACACTCACGATATTTTTGCCAATATCATGGACATCACCCTTAACTGTGGCTAATAAAATTTTACCTTTGCTGGTAGAGGTTCCGGTAGCTTGGGACGCTTCTATATATGGAATTAAAACAGCGACTGCCTTTTTCATGACCCTTGCGCTTTTTACCACTTGAGGCAGAAACATTTTGCCATCACCAAAAAGATCACCAACCCGGTTCATGCCAGCCATCAACGGCCCCTCCACCACATGGAGAGGGTGCTCGGCTTGTTGCCGGGCCTCTTCAACATCCTCTTCTATAAACTCGGTTATCCCTTTAACCATGGCGTGGGTTAGCCGTGCATTTACCGGTTCTTGTCGCCACTGGGCGGTTTTTTCCTCTTTGGGTGCGCCACCTGAATCTTGATCGCGAATTTGATCGGCTATCTCCAATAGTCGGTCGGTGGCATCCTCTCTACGGTCCAAAAGGACATCTTCAACTCTATCCCGTAGTTCCTGGGGAATATCTTCAAATACCGCCAACTGTCCAGCATTTACAATACCCATATCCATACCCGCTTTGACAGCGTGGTAGAGAAAAATTGCATGCATCGCCTCTCTAACAGGATTATTGCCCCTGAAGGAAAATGATACGTTGCTGACACCGCCACTTATAAGTGCGCCAGGTAGGTTGGCTTTGATATAGCGACAAGTAGCAAAATAGTCGATCGCGTAGCGGTTGTGGCCCTCAATGCCAGTTGCCACGGCAAATATATTGGGGTCAAAAATAATCTCTCCTGGTGGAAATTGCACTTTTTCGGTTAGCAGTTTATAGGCTCTGGCACATATCTGTTGTCGTCTTTCCAAGGTGTCGGCCTGCCCCTCTTCATCAAAGGCCATCACCAGTACTGCTGCACCATAGCGACGGGCGAGACGGGCATGTTCTAAAAACAGCTCTTCTCCCTCTTTTAGGCTGATAGAGTTTACAATACCTTTGCCCTGTAGAGTTTTAAGCCCTGCCTCTA
>JADFYX010000315.1 GCA_015232795.1 Magnetococcales bacterium | reverse complement strand
CTTTTGTTCCATTTATTGCAAAAATAGATAGAAAAGTGTTGGATGCACACTTTGAAAGAGTGTTCAGATTGGAAAGTGCCAGTGATGAGATTCAGGTTCTTTATAAAAGACAAGAGCCAGTCCATTGTCTCCTGGAAAGTAGCTTGACTCATGACCCGGTAAAAAATCAACCTCTTTGTCTGACGGTTGCGTTTGACATCAGTAAACGCAAACAAGCCGAGAATCAGATTGCTGAATTGGCAGAACGTAATAATCGTATTCTCGACTCTGCAGCAGAAGGCATAATTGGCGTGGATGATCAGCGACGCATCATCTTTTCCAATCCCTCTGCAGCAGGACTGCTTGGCTGGTCTCCTGAGGAACTACTTGGAAAGGACATCCGAAGAGTTCTCAGGCCACAACACAGCAGTGGTAACTCAGTTGAACAGAAGGATGACCCGGTCATCGAGACCTTACAGGATGGCAAGAGTCGCTCGGTACTGAACGGTTATTTGATTCGCCGAAAAGGGACACGTTTTCCGGCCAGCTTTACGGTTTCACCAACTTTTAATGAAAAGGGAGTCTCAGGACTGGTCTTTACCTTCAGAGATGATACAGAACGCAGAGAAATTGAAGCTTCTTTAAAAACGGCAAAATATCAAGCAGAACGGGCAAACCAGGCCAAAAGTGCTTTTTTGGCGACCATGAGCCACGAGATTCGCACACCGATGAATGCCATAATTGGCATGGCAGACTTTGTTGAGGAAACAACCTCTCAGGATGAGAGGTCTGAAGCCATGTCAATTATCAAGGAATCTGGTCAATCTCTATTGACTTTAATCAATGATATTCTTGACTTGGCTAAAATTGAGTCAGGTGAAGTAGAGTTGGAACATGAGGTGTATTCGACTCGGGACTTGATTGAGAGTGTCCGCAGCATCATGCATTATCCGGCAACAGTACAAAAAAAATTAAAACTGGAGACTTATGTTAATTCCGATGTACCTATGGCGATTCTGGGGGATTTCCGCAGAATTCGCCAAATACTCATTAATCTTGTTGGCAATGCTATCAAGTTTACAAACAGTGGGCAGATTGTTATTTCAGTTATTACCAACTCGACTAAAGGGAATAAAATTTTGTTGCAATTTTCTGTAAAGGATACCGGTATCGGTATTTCAGAAGATCGATTGGAGGATATTTTCAAGAATTTTGTGCAAGCAGATCGAACAACCAATCAAAAATATGGTGGAACAGGATTGGGGTTGGCCATATCGCAGCGATTAGTGCAAGCCATGGGTGGCAAAATATGGGTGGAAAGTGCAACTGGAAAAGGAAGCGAATTTCTTTTTTCCATTCCAACGGAAATTGATGATATTGAAAATTCTGAGGAGTACCAACAGCAAGAACAATCCAGAATTAAAATGGCGGCAAGAGACAAATATCAAGAAACAACTCCAAAAATAGCGTCGATCATTCCTAAAGATTCCCGCATTCTGTTAGCCGAGGACGATCCTATTAATCAGTTGGTACTGTTGAAAATTTTCAACAGAATGGGGTTGGTTCCAGACTTGGCTCAAAACGGCCTTCAAGCGTTGGAAATGGCATCCTTGGAGAGATATGATTTGATATTCATGGATGTTCAGATGCCTGAAATGGATGGTCTTACGGCAGTAAAGAAACTTAGGGCACGAGAAAAGTCAGATGGGCATGAACATCATACCAGCGTTGTTGCCCTAACGGCTTTTGCCTTGGATGGTGATGAAGAGATGTGTATCAAGGCTGGAATGGATGATTATCTCTGCAAACCGATTAATAGTACCGATCTGCAGAGAGTTCTCTGCCGCTGGATTGGAGATGAAGCAAAAGCTGCCACATTAAACAAAAAAGGTTCCTTTTCGACAGAAATCCTGATTGATAAAAATAGGTTTAAAACACTGTATGAAGAGGTAGGACTGGAGACGTTTGATACGATCGTACATGTCTCTTTGTTACAGATAAAAGAACTAAGTAACGAGCTCCAAGAAGTGGTGGACCAAGGTAACTTTAAATCCATTGAATCCATAGCTCATAAACTGAAAGGTTCTTGTCTACAGATAGGTGCTTTGGCATTGTGTAATATAGCCAACGACTTAGAACGGTTGGCTCGTGCAGAGCTTTTAGAAGAAATAAAACTGACTGCATCAACACTTGAAGAGACAGTTAATGAGAGTTGTGTTGGAATTGAAATGATGATCAATGAGATTGTAGTATAATTTGCAATATCAGAATTTACACAATGTTATAATGTAGCTTTCAAAGCAACATGAAGTTAAATCAATAGGACTAATGTGTTGATCATGTTACATTCAAAAGTGAGAGTGCCTTGTCTACTGTAGCTAGATTATCACTTTCACCAACTACGAGAGAGTATGAAAGCAAGGGAAAACCGTAGGTCATGCATTGGAAACAAAAAGCTTTTTTACAAAAAGTGGTTGCCAACCTTCCGTTTGGTTTGTCTGATTTCGCCTATCATCTCATAATGAAATATGGTGGTGGATACGTACCCTATATGGATTCCACACCCGACTTTGAACAGAGTCTACGTATCATAGAGTGTGCCAGACACCATGGACATGATATCTCTCAGGCAACTTTTTTTGAGCTGGGAACAGGTCGGGTTCTTAGTACAGCCATCGGTTTATGGTTGTTGGGGGCCAATAAGATCATCACGGTCGATCTGAACAGCTACCTTCGGGAGGAGGTGACTCTCGTCGTCATAGATCAATTGAATGACGAGGCGTTTGTGCATAAAATTTTTGGTGATTGGGCCGACGATCCCGAGATGAAAAAACGTATTAAATCCATTACCAGTTGCCATAAAAGTTTGCATGATATCTTCCAGCTTACCGGGATTGATTACCGCTCTCCATGTGATGCCACACAGTTATCCATGGCAGATGCATCAATCGATATCTATTTTTCTAGTTTCGTATTGGAGCATGTACCAGTCGATGTAATCACAGCTTTATCTGTAGAGGCCCGCAGAGTACTCTCCAATGAGGGGTTGTTCATCCACTATGTAGGAGTTTCAGATCACTATGCCGAGTACCCTAGCGAACCGTGTGGTGACCCAGCTATCAGTACCGTCAACTTTCTTCAGTTTAGCGAAAACAAGTGGATGCAGATATCCGGTAACAAGTTTAATTTTCACAACCGACTGCGTGCTGTAGAGTATAAGAGATTGTTCGAGTCTAACGGTTTGGAAATATTGCTCTATGAAGAGATTTCAGATCAAAAAGCACTTGACCTGCTCCAAGGTGGAACG
>JADFYX010000314.1 GCA_015232795.1 Magnetococcales bacterium | reverse complement strand
TAGTAATAAAAGCTTTTTTATCTAAATGGAACGACTATACAATACCGCTACAGGTTGAAATTATCAGGTTATTCCGTAGAATAGCCAGTATATTTTATTGAATTTTTTTTTGGAATCCCTGCCGTATGGAATTTTTGCTTGCATTGGCCCAGGTTGACCCTCATGTGGGCGGACTAAATAAAAATTTAGCCATGATGGTGGAAAATGCTCAGAAGGCCAAAGAAGCTGGAGCCTCAATAATAGTTTTCCCAGAGCTGGTAACAACAGGTTATCCCCCGGAAGATCTTCTTCATAAGCCTATATTTTTAAAAAGGTTGGTGGAGATGGAGCAGGAGTTCGTGCTAAAGCTTGCTGAGATAGGAATTGATGCTATATATGGCACCATTCGTCAAGGTAGCAATGGCCTTCTAAATGCTGGGGTATTTATCAAAAATGGGGAAGAGGTAGGATTTGCTGCTAAATGGCGATTGCCTAATTATGGTGTTTTTGATGAAAAACGCTATTTTACCAAAGGTGTTTTAGTAAGAACATTTGCCTATAAGGGGTGTCAATTTGGCATTACCATCTGTGAGGATCTGTGGCATCCAGGTGGTCCCCTTCAGGAGTTAGCCCAAGCAAATACAGATTTTGTTATCAACCTAAACGCCTCCCCTTATCATCTTGGCAAGCAGAGAGAGCGAGAGGAGATGATAAGCAAACGTATAAGTGAGAGTTCCCTACCAATTTTTTATATTAATCTGGTCGGTGGACAGGATGAGCTTGTCTTTGATGGTGGCTCTTTTGTTATGAACCGTGATGGTGCAGTGTTGTGTCGTTCCCTCCAATTCACACCGGACATAGCTCTGGTAAAAATAGCCAGTTTAGCCAAAATGCCTGTGGAAATTTTTCCCGGTAAGGTGGGGGAGCTTTATGCTCCTGATAAAGAGGTATACTCTGCTCTGTGTTTGGGTTTGCGTGATTATGTGGAAAAAAATGGCTTTGCTGGGGTGGTTTTAGGGCTATCTGGGGGTATAGATTCCGCCTTAACCGCTGCCATTTGTGCCGATGCTTTGGGGCCAGATAGGGTAGAGGCGGTCATGATGCCCTCGCAATATACCTCTGAGGATAGCTTGGTAGACGCAAGAGAGGGCGCAAAGAATATTGGGATTCGCCTTGTGGATATACCCATTGATAATATTTTTTCCATCTTTCGGAGTGAATTAGCCCAGGAGTTTTCCGGGTTGGATGAGGATGTGACAGAAGAGAATATTCAGCCAAGAATAAGAGCTACTCTCTTGATGGCTATCTCCAATAAAAAAGGTTATCTATTGGTAACTACGGGCAATAAAAGTGAAGTTAGCGTAGGTTATGCCACACTTTATGGGGATATGGCTGGGGGGTATTCAGTTTTAAAAGATGTTTTAAAAGAACGGGTGTTTAAACTTGCTACTGCCAGAAATAGCTGGGCGACAGAGGCGGGAGAGCCGCTGCCTATACCATTACGGGTGATAACAAAACCACCTTCGGCAGAGCTAAGGCCAGACCAAAAAGATAGCGACTCTCTGCCCCCTTATCCTATACTTGATAAAATATTGGAGATGTATGTAGAGCAGGAGTGTAGTTTAGAGGAGATAGTTGCCCATGGTATTGATAGGGAGTGTGCTGCACGGGTTGTTTTAATGGTTGATAGAAGTGAATATAAAAGGCGACAAGCAGCCCCAGGTGTACGAATAACCCCCAGAGCATTTGGTAAAGACCGTCGCTATCCCATCACCAATGGTTTTTCAAACTCATGAGGATATTGCGGTTTTGCAGCCTGCTTATTTTTTTAGCCATTTTTGCAGCTTGTGGCAGCACTCCCAATGCAAAACCTGATACAGCCCGTTTTGCTGCTTTGTATAAAAAAGCCCAAGCCTATATGGATAGAAACAATCCCCAGATGGCCTTGCGTTCTTTAGTTAAAGCCCAAGAGTTGCAGCCCGACCATATTGGTTTACTGGCAATGTTGGGGGTGGCATACGATCAGTTAGGGCAAGATAGAAAGTCTTTAAATGTCTGGAAGAAAGCCCACTTGATAAAACCTCATAATGGTGGAATTAACCATAATTTAGGGGTGGCTCTTATGCGCCAGCAGTTGTTGGATGAGGCTAAAGTGGCGTTTATAGATGCTTTGGCAGATCATAAATTTGCTGATCGAGTTGAAACATACTATAATTTGGCCCTTATTCAGCAACGCCGAGGGGAAATACGCGAGATGGTGGCTTCTCTCAAGCAATTATTACAAATGTATCCCGGTCACATTCCGTCTAATATGGTATTGGCCGATTATTATCGTAAAATGCATCGCCCAGACTTGGAAGCCAAGCAGTTACGCAATATACTGACCAGTGATTCCCAGAGTATTGTTGCACTTGAGCGTCTGGCAAACCTATATTTTCAAGGCAGAAATAAGGTTAAAGCCAAAGCAGTGTTGGAGCGTATTGTAGAAATTGCTCCCAAAACAGCAGCAGCTAAGCGGGCAAAAGTAAAGCTTGGGCGAATTTCAGGTAGTAAGTGAGGAACTGTTTCTTGGATTATGTTTTATGAATTATTTTGGATTATGTTAATGATCCCTAATATTTAAGGTTTATATTATGGAACAAGCACCTGATGACTTTTTCTCCCCCAAGGAGGTAGAAAATCCTGAAGGAGGGTATAGCAAAAAAACAAATCGTCCCCCTGCGGCTCCAACTCCTATTGATGCCTCGCAGATTGGGCTTTTGTTACGTGCAAGCCGAGAAAAGCAAGGTCTGTCAATTGATGAGATGTCGGTAAAAACCCGAATTCGTGACATTCATCTACTCTCCCTAGAGGCAGGAACCATTGAAAAACTTCCCGGTAACGCTTTTGTTACTGGTTTTATGCGGTTATATGCAAAAAATTTAGGTATTGTAAACGACCCTCTGGTAGATAGATTTTTGCTAGAATTTGAAAAGCAGCGACAAAATTTAGCTACCGATACCTTCTCTTCACCTGACGAGTCCAAAAAAAAGCCCAATAGTGGTGCAATTATTGGTGGTATTGTTGGTTTGGTGGCTCTCTCCATTGCCTACAGTAATTTTGGCAATTCAGATAGAACCATTCAACAGCTACCAGCAGCACCACCAGCAAAAGTTGGTGAGGCTGTTCCTCAGTTTGTGAAAAAAGATCGTGATGAGGTGAAGCAAGATAGTTCTATGTTGCATTTTGGTAGGCAAGAGATCAAACCTTTAACAGTTGAAACAGCTAAAGAAGAAGAGACGCCACCGCAAAAGTCAAAAAAGAGTGCTATTGA
>JADFYX010000313.1 GCA_015232795.1 Magnetococcales bacterium | reverse complement strand
TAAATTTGTTGTCATGGTCCGTAGTAGCCTTCATCTCTTTTTCATCAACTCGCCGCCATCCTAAAGGAAGATTGTCATCTATCCTGGCAAATGCTCGTTGCTGATTATTTTGGCTGGGACTGTTTTCGGCCATAACAAATAGCTCTATTTAAAATCTCATCGCTGTATAAGTCAAGACGCATACAAAGTCTAAATATAGTATGCACAAAATGCAATTGATTTTGTAGTGCAACTTATGTCCTAGCTTTGTATTGGGCAATATTACAGTCATTACTCAATAAATATCGGAGTTGCAAACCAAATATCGAACAATTTACAGGCTAAATTTATTGTTCATCAACAGGAGCTTGAATAAAGTCTGTTTTTTCAAGAATTTGATTGTTACCAATTGGAGGTGTCTCCCTCGAGATTAAAATCTCAAGACGGCGATTTTTCGCCCTTCCCTCCTCAGTATCATTTGAATCCACAGGAGAGTATTCAGACAACCCTCTGGCTTGTAAACGGGATGGTTCTACCCCACCCTCTTTAGCCAAATAATTAACCATAGAAGATGCCATTGCAGCAGATAACGCCCAGTTGTTGGCGTATAAACCGTTGGGATTTGGTGGTTGATTATCTGTGTTGCCAGAGACAAAAACCATATTTGGAACTTCGGCTAGCAAAGTGGCAATCTGTTGCACTTTGGGTTTTATGGATTTACGGATTTGCAGAGAGTCATCAAAAAGTTGATCAAAGGTCATGCGAACCATAAAACCATTTTCTAGTTCAATAACTTCAGCTTCACCATTATCTGTTTCGTTTTGCAAAATAACTTCCAGCTTTTCTTTTAGGTGAACCAAAACAATCTGTTGTTGAAAATCAGTTGCCATCATGGTTTCACCAGTTGGCATGGGGTTCACCTGTTGCAATGTCTGAACACCAAACGCATCTTGCAGTGATCCTGAGGCATCTTCAAACTTAACAATATCCAACTGCGCAAATGAGAGCAACAAAACAAAAAAGGTGAGCAACAGTGCCATCATGTCACCAAAGGTAACCATCCAACCTGGTGCGCCCTTCTTACATGGAGGACATTTATTTCCCATTTTGCTCTATCTACCCTCTAGCAGGATAAGAGATAAGAAAATCATAGTGGCAAATCAACCTGATCATTCTGTGTCTCTCTGAGATGGTGGCAGAGCAGCTTTCAATGCCTCTTGTAGCATCCGAGGATTCACACCCTTCTGGATACCGATCATGCCATCAATGATAATTTGACGCTCTATCTGTTCTTCTTGACTATACCCGGTAAGTTTCACAGCCATTGGTATAGCAACCACGTTAGCAATAATAGAACCATAGAGAGTGGTCAACAAAGCAACCGCCATAGCAGGTCCAATGGATGAAGGGTCTTCCATAGCTGCCAACATTTGCACTAGACCAACAAGGGTTCCGATCATACCAAACGCTGGTGCAGTCTCACCTACACCATCCCAAACATCTGCGCCTCTTTTGTGCCGTGTTGCCAGATATTCAAGATCTTTGGTGAGAACACTTTCTAAAAATTCAGGGTCTGCACCATCTACACAATGGTTGATGGCTCCTTGCAGAAAAGCATTTTCAGATTTAACTTTTTCTAGGGCTAAGATACCGTCTTTTCTAGCAATATTTGCCATATCTACAAGAGTGTTGATAGTTGATTCTGGATCGCTTGGTGTTACCATAATGGATTTCATAAGAACGCTTACAGATGCAAACACCTCATCCATTTTATGCTTGATGAACATGGCAGCAATGGTTCCACCGACAACGATCAGAAGACTCGGAACATTGACAAACATAGTCAAAGTACCCCCCATCAACATGGCCATAAATATCAATCCGAACCCTAGGACCACTCCGATAATTGTTGCTATATCCATGCTTCAAATTCCTATTTCTGTTAGCCCAACTCTCATTAAGCCAGAGATTTTCCCCGCCAACAAATCTCGCTGGAGAGCATATTACTGAGTTTGACTTGTTTTGTAAGCGAAAATCAGGCCAACTATTGTTAAGCTAAAATATTTCTAATAAATAAGAGCTATTATAGCTTAAAGATGTGATTCATAAAGGAACTTTTTAAAGATTTATCTCTAAATGAAATTTTCAACCAACCAACAACCCATAACAAAATCTATTTTGATCACATAATTCTGTCATATCAACAGTTTAATGAATATTAAATTGACGATAATTTCCTTAACAAATTATAAGCTCTATTCAAATAGTTTTTTGATTTTTGCGGTAGTAGGCTCTGTAACTACCCCTTTTTCTGTAACAATAGCGGTTACTAGCTCGGCAGGAGTGATATCAAATGCTGGATTTCTCACCCTTACTCCTAGGGGAGCAGTTCTTTTACCCATACAGTGCGTTACCTCTTCAGGGGGTCTCTCTTCTATGGGAATTCCAGAACCATCTGGGGTTTGCAAATCAATTGTTGAGAGAGGGCCAGCTACAATAAATGGAATATTATGACGTTTGGCTAATACAGCTACGGTATAGGTACCAATTTTATTGGCCACATCACCATTAGCTGCCATTCTATCGGTCCCTACCACCACAACATCAATCAAACCCTGGCTCATAATGTGACCAACCATGTTGTCGGTTAAAAGAGTAGTATCAATACCATCTTTAAGCAACTCCCAAGAGGTTAACCTTGCCCCTTGTAGATATGGTCGGGTTTCATTTGCATATACTTTTATATCCTTTAGGAGATCCCGCGCAGCACGGATAACACCAAGAGCAGTTCCATAACCAGCAGTGGCTAAGGCTCCAGCATTACAATGTGTCATTATAGAGAGAGGCCGACCTTTGGGACGTGGTAATATTTCAGCACCTAAGCGACCCATGGTTTTGCAAGACTCTATATCCTCTAGGCGGATATCCTCAGCCTCTTGCAACAACCGTTTAGGCACATCTTCTTTGGGGGTAGAATCTAGAAGAGGCTGCATTCTATCCAATGCCCAGGCCAGATTAACAGCGGTAGGACGACTTTGACGCAGAGTTTGCATACCCTCTGCCATAGCCTCAGACCAAGAGGCTGGTATTCCTTGAGCTGCTGCTATACGTTTTGCTTCAACAGCAACTCCAAAGGCCGTAGCACAACCAATTGCAGGAGCACCTCGCACTACCATATCCCGAATGGCATCAGCAACCTCTTTAGCCGAATCAAACTCAAGGTAGACCTCTTCGTCTGGTAAAAGACGTTGGTCCATCATGCAAACCCGACCATTTTTCCATACTGCAACATCAAAAATACTCATAAATTTTTCCTCA
>JADFYX010000312.1 GCA_015232795.1 Magnetococcales bacterium | reverse complement strand
ATGCAGAACAAATTTACCCTGAGCCTTTTATAGTAAATATGGACGATGCTGGTTTTTTTTATTTACCTAAGAAGAAGGTTTTTATTACTTATATTAACCGTTATTTTTTGGACATATAGTTAATCTCGCTATCATAAAAAAAATGTTTGCTCTGTAATCAAGCTGTGTTGATTTTTAATGCGTTGAAGTACTACACATTAAAAATAAGTTTATTATACTCAACCAGAAACTGGGTACTCTTCTAAAGAGACCACCTTGGACATCACGCTTTAATGACATAGCTAAACTTTTTTAAATTTATTATTCAGAGCATCAACAAATTGGAGATTTATTTATAATGACCTCATCAAACTTACCCATCACTCTATCAACATTAGTACTCCTTACCCTAACTGCATGTGGCAGTACTAGTGGAACAAATGATAGAGGAATGGCTCCAGTATATAACGACCCATCAAAACAGGGTATGGTCTCTGGAATAGGGGTTGAATCTCATGATCTTGTGGCTTTAAGCCAGAAAATGGTAAAGGAGATGGCGACCAACCATACTTTAATGGGGAGAAAAAAATCACCAAGGGTTATACTTGACTCAAAATATTTACGTAATGAAAGCTCCTCAAGAATCAACAAAAATCTAATTACAGACCGTCTTAGAATCAATCTAAATAATGCCGCTGCCGGAAGAATCATTTTTATAGGTCGCCACTATAGCGATATGATAAATAAAGAACGGAAACTAAAGCGGGAAGGTAAGGTAGATATTGGCTCCATGGGTATGGCCAAAAAGGTTGCTGGAGCCGATTTTCGACTCGGTGGGCGTATTGTCTCCATGGATGCCATGCAGAGTTCATCCGGTAAATCTTCCCGTTTTCATCAATTCATCTTTGAGATGGTAGAGTTAGAGACAGGAGCCATCATTTGGGGCGGCATGTACGACTTTAAAAAGACAGGGCAAGATGATGTTATCTATAGATAAAATCTTTTCACTAAATATTTTTATTAGTTTATTATTATTGCTAACAGGATGTGGTGGTGAAAGTCCAAGGGTTAATGCTGCAAATCAATCCCTGCACCAAGATAAACCTGCTGCCTTACGACCTCTATATCAAAAACTCTCTAGAGAAAGTAAGCACAATGCAGTTTTAAATAACAATCAAATCGGAGTTGCAGCTCTTGGAATGGGTGAATTACGTCTGGCTGCCCATGCTTTTGACCGCTCTCTTATGCAAATTGAGACCGTATATGCCAACACCGAGAGTGCTGCTAAGGCAAGAAGTCTATGGTTTGAAGAGGGGGCCAAGGATTTTAAAGGGGAACCTTACGAACGGGTGATGGCATATTATTATCGAGGTCTGCTTTATATGATGGATGGGGATTATGAAAATGCCAGGGCCTCCTTCAAAGGGGGAATACTACAAGATGCTTTTGCCGAAGAGAAACAGAACCGCTGTGACTTTGCCTTAATGATTTTTCTTGAAGGGTGGGCCTCTCAACAGTTGGGAGACACGGAGCTTGCCAAGGCAGCCTACATCGAGGTAAAAAAACTACGCCCCGATTTTGCAACCCCAGCATTGGAAGATAACATTTTGTTAATCTCCGAGACTGGACTTTCACCACGTAAAGTATCTGATGGAGTTGGTCATTCAGAATTAAAATTCCGACGTGGTAAACAGTTTAAAGAGAAACGTGCAGCATACCGAGTAAAGGGAAAAAACCTGAATGCCTACCCCATGGAAGATATTTTCTGGCAGGCTACCTCCAGAGGTGGCCGCCCTGTTGATAGAATCCTTGAAGGAAAAGTAGAGTTTCGCAACTCTACAAGTGGTATAGGATTAACTCTTAGCGATACCGCAAACGAAGCAATGTCTAAAGCTGCTATCTTTGGTAGTGCTTCTGGAACAGTTCAAGTATTTAGTGGAGGCGTGGCTATCTTGGGAGCAGTTACAACCATGGCAGCAATCCACTCCCGGCCCGAGGCAGATATCCGCTATTGGAAAAATCTACCGGATGGAGTACATATCTTCACCATGCAAGGAGACCCAAAAAACCTAAGGGTACAGGGACTTTTCAAAAATAAATATGGAAGAGTATTGCCAAAATTAACTCTTGAGAGAAATATTCATGTTGCCGACAATAGTGGAATAGCTTGGTTTCGTTCTCAAGAATCTATACCTAGCATAAAAGGCCATAACGTTCTGAAATAATTTAACAAAGGAAGTACCCATGTTTTTAATATTGCGTATATTATCGCTTTCTGTTGTCCTTATGCTTGCAGCCTGTGCTACCGAAAATAGTAGTTCCAAACCCATAACTTCAACCCCTGAACCTATACCTCAAGTACGTTCTACATCGATTCTCGATAGCCAGGATATTGAGAAAGTTGATCCAGCTATTCTCAATTATTCAACACAATCAAGGAAGGCTACTTTATCCAACCAGCAAACTATCTCCACACCTCCAGGAGACTATGGCAAATTCCATGCGCTAGTAATAGGAAATAACGGTTACGCTCACTTTCCAGCTCTCAAAACAGCAGAAGGAGATGCCAAAGCCGTAGCATCTCTTCTGAAAAAAGACTATGGCTACAATGTTCAGTTAATTTTGAATGGAACACGTAGGGATATAGTTTCTGCTCTAGATTCAATGCGTCGAAATCTAACTGAAAGTGATAATCTACTTGTTTATTATGCTGGTCATGGTTATCTGGACAAAGAGGCTGAACGTGGTTATTGGCTGCCAGTAGATGCTGGCCAAGATACTACAACTGATTGGATATCAAATGCTGATATCACTGACAAACTCAAAGCTCTGCAAGCCAAACGAGTGCTGGTTGTGGCAGATAGTTGTTATTCTGGAACGATGACCAGAGGGCTGAGAGTAACTCTCAAAAGTAAAAGTGCTAAAGTTCAAGAAATAAAAAAACGTTCCCGTACAGTGCTAACCTCTGGTGGATTAGAGCCAGTAACCGACGGTAGTGGTGGTAAACATTCAGTCTTCGCTGCTGCGTTATTAAATGCTCTTCAAGAGAACAAGGTTGCCCTTGAAGGAGGCCAACTATTTAAAAACATTAGTCACCAAGTACAGGTAAATTCCGACCAAACTCCAACTTATTCTGATATTAGGAAAGCAGGTCATGATGGAGGTGACTTTATTTTTGTCAGGAAATGACACCCTAATACAACACATTACTACACCTGCGCCTACTATAAATGTGGTAGGTGCTGGTGTTGTTTCAGATTCTTCAACTAGCCTCAGAACTCCTGACCCCACATTTCTTTTCTTGCAATAAATATTGCACCCAACTAACCGTAATTTAACAAATTATTA
>JADFYX010000311.1 GCA_015232795.1 Magnetococcales bacterium | reverse complement strand
GGTATAGTTAAGATAAAAAACTCTGTTTTTTATAAGAATACAGCAAATTATGGGGGTGCTATTTATAATAATTCGAATGAATTGTTAATAGATAGCTGTGTATTTATTGAAAATTCAGCGGTACATGGTGGTGCAATTCGAATGAGAAAAACAGGCGCAACAATATCAAATTGTCGTTTTTTTGATAACTATGCGTCAACAGATGGTGGGGCTATCAAAATAGTATCGAATTCTTCAGTAAAGGTCTATTCTAGCATTTTCAAGGGAAACCGGGCAAAAAGTAGTGGTGGAGCTGTTTATGTGCAGGATCAAGCTGCGATTTTCTTTATAAACAATTTAGTGGTCGCAAACACAGGATTTAATGGCGCTGGAATTGCTTGTGTAGAAGCCTCCCCATACATAATTAATAATACTATTTATGGAAATAGTGCAAGTGGCCACGGTGGTGGTATTCATATGGATGTTAGTTCGCCAAAAATTTATAATACTATAGTTTCTGAAAATGCTGCTGGTTATAATGGCAATGATTTGTATGAAGATAACGGAAATCCTCGTATTGAAAATTCTTTAATTGGAGTTGAAGTTAATTTTACCGATGCAGAAAAAGAAGATTTTTCTTTATCTCCACTATCTTCTGCAATAGATAGCGGGAGAGATACTGCCTGGTTAAGATTGCCAAAATTAGATTTGGCCGGTAATCCTCGCGTTTCTGGGGGACGTATAGATATCGGGGCTTATGAATATCAGGATGGTACGAATGTCGCTATGGACTGGCAGTCTCCACGCACCTGGTGGGCTGAGCGTAAAGGGGATGTTATAACCTTTAGGGTTTCAGAACAAAAAGGGGCTAATTTACTTTTAAAGATATATGATGTTTCCGGGAAGCAGGCAGCATTGCTTAGCCCGGTTGTTAAAGCCGGAGAACTGATGTATCAATGGCCACTAACCTCTAAAAGCGGGGAAATCAAACCGGGCATGTATATTCTCCATATGCAAGACAACAACCAAACCCTTCTCAGGGGCTCTGTTGTTGTGAGGTAATATACCACTAAAGCGTCAACCTTGTGGTTCATTCTCAAAGCCATATAAAAAACTAAATTAACCCAAAAGACGTAATTACCACATATAGACTTAATATAGTTTGGCATCGAGCATATTAGTTCCCCCTCTCCCCAAAAAGGGGAGAGGGGACAGGTCTGCCACTACCTCTAAAATTCAATAGTTGGTACCTATGTAAACAATACACCAAATGGTAACTACCAATACATCCCTATCAAAAAACAAAATACAGCCAATTCTCTATGTTAAAAGAATAATTTGACGAATTATAAAACTATAGAGTTAAAATATGGCCAAAACAAGCAAAAAACGTTCACTATTCATGAACTGTGTATTTTACTTGATTATATAAAATAAATAAACTATATTCACAGTTCATGAATAGTGAATGGAAGGGATTATGAAACCACAAGATATTTCTGTATTGTGCATGCTCATCCACTTTGGGCAGGAAAAGTGGAATTTTGACAAACTATCTGAAGCTGTTTGCCTCAGCCGTGGTGAGTCACATAAATCAATTAAACGATTAATAGAAGCTCAGTTATACAATGACATCGCAAAAAAACCAATTTTCCAAAATGCCGAAGAGTTGTTTGTACATGGTGTAAAATATCTAATACCAAAAAAAGTCATGTCAGTAGAAAGAGGAATACGTACTGCTCATTCTCATTTAGTTTTTGAAGATGATTTTTCAGGTACAAATGAAAAATATATATGGCCTTACTTTAAAGGAAAAGACAGAGGAATTGCAATTGAGCCAATAAGCAAAAATGTTGTTGAAGCTGCTTTGAAAATTGGCCTAGACAGGCAAAACATTTTTTACACACTCCTTGCATTAATTGATGCCATTCGCCTAGGTAAAGCTAGAGAAAGAAAATTAGGTAGAGAATATTTAAAAGAAATATTGAATAAAGAATCCAAATAATGTCAGAATACCTTCATAATATTAATAGAATAAATACCATCGCAAAGCATCTTAGGGGTCTATTGGAAGAAGTGGTATTTCTTGGTGGAGCCTGTATTCAATTTTATTTAGATGACCCAGAACTAACCCCTGTTCGTGAAACAAAAGACATAGACGGTGTGTTTAAAGTTATCACGAAGAGTGAAGTTATGTTGCTAGCAAATAAGCTTCGTCAATTGGGGTTTAAAGAGGTTTCTGATAGTAAAAATATTTATAGATGGACAAAAAACAAAATTATTTTTGATGCTGTACCTCAATCAGAGTATGACCCCTTCCTAGAAAAAAATCCTTGGTTTAATGGCTTTCTCACTCATTCGCAAGAGCAAGACTTAATAGATTATAAGATTAAAATATTAAAACTACCCTATTTTATAATAACAAAACTAGATGCACATGCTGATAGGGGAAAATCAGATTATTTATCGAGCCATGATTTTGAAGATATAATAACTATTATTGAAGGTAGAAGTGATTATTCGGAGTTTAAAGTTCTTCCTGATGAAGGGAAAAAATATGTATGTGCTCAACTCAATGAAATAATCCAAGATCCAAAATTTGAACCTCTTTTGCCTGGTCTCATTACGCCCGAAGTATCTACCCAAGCCCAAATGGTAACATTAGTCCTTAAAAATTTAAAAACCATTGTTGAATATTGCTCTTGAATAAGGACAAGACTACAAGTCGCCTTGTTCTCGTTTTGCAAGCCTATAATCCTGTTTAAAAGCAAGAGAACAAGGGATCAAAGAAACTAATCACATTATTAGTGAGTTAGGGAGTAGCTTCTGCTATTAATGAAGGTGCAACTGATACTGTAAACATCGCAAATTGAAGATGTCATTGGCCACTAACCTCTAAAAGCCATGAAATCAAACCACCAAACAGCACAACCTACCCGAAGCAAAGCCAAGGCGCAATAAGGAACAGCGTGACGTCAGTGAAAACCTAAAAGTGCCGTGGGAGCGGAACCTGAGCTGGCCTGTCCTCCGTACCGTAGTGCGGTACTGCGGGAAGGCGGGCCATTCCCCGTTCCCATCTTGCACAAACAGTACAACGTGCAACCAATACATTTAGCAACGACCATTGCATACAACGGGAGCGGGCTATAAGTGAACCGAGCAGTTCTAAAACTTGGGTTAAGCGAGGTTGTCGCACTGTTCAGTGCTCCACGCTCAGCATGCCATGCTTCGGGTGAAGGAGGCTGGTAAGACGACGCCCAATGTCGGTCCCGAAAAGCCGTACGGCGTCTGCCTGTCCTGCGTAGTTCATTGAATGAAGCGGGAAGATCCCAAGAAACCAGTGCATAAGTTTCATTGAACATGCATTATATCCAATT
>JADFYX010000310.1 GCA_015232795.1 Magnetococcales bacterium | reverse complement strand
AGACTTTTTTTTGGTTTGCCTGGTAAATCAAGAGGTTGTGCCAGTGATGTGCGAACAACTGCCGAATCTAGGATTATTAACCAGCTATACAACAAACCGCTCTCCATAGTATCGTGTATTCAAGATATAAATTGAATTTATATAAACCAGAAACATTGGGATGGTGTGTTATGGAGCAAACGTTACTTGAACAGGAAAAATTCATCCGTCTTGGTTTTTTCTTCGGGGTCTTCATACTAGTAGCCATATGGGAGATAGTTGCTCCTAGAAGATCCTTGACCATATCCAAAAGTTTGCGTTGGGGAGCAAATCTTGGGGTTGTGGTATTAAACACCTTATTGCTCCGTCTACTTTTTCCTACTGCTGCGGTTGGCTTGGCGTTGCTGGGAGAAGAGCGAAGCTGGGGCTTGCTCAACAATCTAGAGCTACATCCTTTGCTGGGAGTTATTATAGGTGTAGGTTTTATGGATTTTGTTATTTATACGCAACACGTCATGTTTCATTCTGTTCCCACCCTCTGGCGATTACACAGGGTGCATCATGCAGACCTTGACTATGATGTTACAACCGGGGCACGCTTTCACCCCATTGAAATTATACTCTCCATGGTTATCAAACTTGGGGTGGTGCTTGCTCTGGGGCCATCAGCCACAGCAGTATTAATATTTGAAGTGCTTCTCAACGCCATGGCAATGTTCAATCATGGCAATATCTACATTCCTGTTGCTATAGACAGAATATTGCGACTATTTGTTGTAACTCCGGATATGCACCGGGTTCATCATTCAGTTCACGCCCCGATGACCAACTCCAACTTTGGCTTTAACCTGCCATGGTGGGACCGTCTTATGGGTACATATGCAGACCAACCCCAAGAGGGACACACAGAGATGAAGATCGGCCTCAATGAACTTCGTGATCCCAAATTGGTTAGCACTATAACTGGCATACTTAAACTACCATTCGTCCCTTATTTGGGGGAATATACCATAAACCGCAGGTGGAAATAAAAATTAATACCCTTAATCACCAGAATAACTGTCACCAACCCGGTATTGAATAGCCTCGGCCAGATGTTCAACACCGATGTTGCTGGAGTCGGCAAGATCGGCAATAGTCCGGGCCACACGGCGCAAGCGGTTGTGGGTGCGGGCAGAGAAGGATAGTTTTTTTCCGGCATTTAGTAACAGGGTTTGGCTCTCTTTGTTAAGAGCTGCATTTTTTTCCAATATTTTACCGTCTAGGGTGGAGTTTAATATTCCTGGTCCGTTACGGGCATATTGTCGTTCTCTGGCTGCAACAACCCGCAGCCGGATATCGGCGGAAGATTCCCCTGTGGGCAGTGCTATAAGTATCTCATGGGGTACTGGCGGTACCTCTACATGAAGATCAATACGGTCCATCAAAGGACCAGACAGTCTCGCCCGGTACTGGGCAATACGCACCCTGCTACAACGACACTCTCGGTATGGATTACCCAGATGACCACAGGGACAAGGGTTGAAAGCTGCCACAAGCTGAAAATCTGCCGGAAAACTAGCCGAACGTGCAGCCCGAGATATATTTACCTCCCCTGCCTCCAACGGCTCCCGCAATACCTCTAGGGTGCTACGGCCGAACTCTGGAATTTCATCAAGAAAAAGCACTCCACGATGGGCCAGGCTGACCTCTCCCGGTTTAGGAATACTGCCTCCACCAACCAACGCCCCTTGGGATGAGTTGTGATGGGGAGAACGAAACGGACGCACCCCGACGATGGGTTGCCCCGGATGGAGCTTTCCTGCTACCGAATGAATTGCCGTCACCTCCAAGGCTTCATCCAGTGACATATCCGGCAATAGTCCCGGCAGACAACGGGCCAGCAGGGTTTTACCAGAACCAGGAGGACCGCTCATAATCAGATTATGACCCCCAGCAGCAACTACCTCTAAAGATTGCTTGGCATGTTCTTGACCTTTAACATCCTCCATATCCCTAACCAAGCGGCTCTCTTCACCCACCCAATCTTGCAGGCCAGTGGTTACAACCGGGACAATAGGCTCTTCGCCCAAAAGATGGCGCACCAGTTCAAGAAAGGTTGCCGGGGCAACGACCCGCAACTCGGCAATTAAAGCTGCCTCTACCCCATTTTCTTTTGGCACGATCAACTCGCTAAAACCATCACGTTTGGCATAGAGAGCAGCAGGCAGCGCACCAGTGATAGAGCGCAAGCGACCATCCAAAGATAGCTCACCCATAACCACCCGGCTATCCATAACCTGTTGGGGCAGTTTACCCATAGCCACCAAAAGCCCCAAAGCCATTGGCAGGTCATAAGCCGAGCCGACTTTAGGCAGATGGGCAGGAGCAAGATTAATTGTGATACGGCGGGTGGGAATTTGATATCCAGAATTAACAAGCGCAGCCCGAACCCGATCTTTAGCCTCACGAACCGTAGCTTCAGGAAGACCGACTATACTCAACGTTGGCAAGCCCCGACTTAAATCAACCTCAACCTCCACAGGAACCCCAACCACCCCTTCAAGAGCAATGGTGTTAATACGAGCCAACATAGTTTAATTTTTCCTTGAGAGCTTAACTATGATCATGAATATAAGTACTGTTACTATAACTTTTATATCACAAAAAGGCTCTCTTTGTCCAATGCTGCAATAGCTGATTCAATCTAATAATTGACACTATCAGGGGTGCAGGGGGATTATCTCCCTGCCGGGTTTGGGCAGAGCCCAAGGTTCTGCCTTTAATTTTGCTTTTAATTTCTAAAAGCGATGGGGTTTGGGGGGCTGCAAGCCCTCCCAAGGTTTGCTTTTGATTTTAAACAGCTTTATTTACTCATCGATAAACGTAGCATCTTGATCAAGACCGAGTATGTTACATAGGTTCTTGAGGATTTGCTTAAAAAATGAGGGTGAGGTTTGCGCAAAAACCCCTTTTACCAGCTTGGTGTTCAGGGTGAAGATTTTATCTGTGCGAACCCAACTGCGTTTTGGTAAATCACCATCAATTAGGGCATCATAATCCAAAATTATGGCGTGTTCGGCGGTGGGGACAGAGGTTACAGCCAAGCAGATAAAGTCACTTCGTCCATCTGGGGCGGTAAGTACGAGTACGGGGCGTCTTTTGGTTGTCGAAAGATCGGAATAGGGAAAGGAGACCAGAATTAAGTCACCGGGTAGGAATGTCATTCCAAACCTCATCATCGGGGTTATCCCAAACCTGGCTCATAACGGACTCCTGAGCGGTTTTTAACTCTTCCACATCAGAATTATCACGCAGTCCATGGCGATATTCGAGGTAGCCGATAAAATCTAACACCTCCCTAGCCAGTGTTTTTTTGGAATTTACTATTGAAAAGGTGACACAACGGTTGCGGTGGATTCCTTCAGGTAGTTTTTTAATGGGT
>JADFYX010000030.1 GCA_015232795.1 Magnetococcales bacterium | reverse complement strand
ATAAATGATGGTCCTCTAGATGGGCCCATAAACGATGGTCCTCTAGATGGACCCATAAATGATGGTCCTCTAGATGGACCCATAAATGATGGTCCTCTAGATGGACCCATAAACGATGGTCCTCTAGATGGGCCAATTAATAATACCATAAACGATGGACCAATTAATAATACCATAAACGATGGACCAATTAATAATACCATAAACGATGGACCACTTGATAACCCCATAAATGGTGGACCACTTGATAACCCTATAAGCACACTAAATGATGGCCCTATAAATAATGATCCCCCGATTTCTGTTGGGTATACAGACCAACAAAATAGTTATGATCAGCCTGTCCTTTCTGGTAATTATTCAAATATATATGTAAACACAGATGGTCCCCAACCTATCGATTTGGGTCCGACTAATTATAATGAACCTGTACCACTAGGTAATATATACAACGATGAACCATTACCTGTAGAGCCATTGCCTGGAGAAACATTTCTTGGAGAAACATTCCCTGGAGAAATATTACCTGGAGAAACATTACCTGGAGAACCACCGCCAACTTATACTCCCGATTACACAACTACCACCAATGCAAACGCCCCTATAGTAACTAATGTTTTTCCCCCCCATGATGGCTATTACCTAGCTGGTGATATCCTAGAGGTAACAGTACATTTTGATAGGTATATCACTTTGTCTGGGGGCAATTCTTACATCACATTTTATTTGGGTTCCAAAGAGATCAGTGCGACATACTCTTCTCACACCAGCAGTAGCATAACCTACTCATATACGGTAGTGACTGGTGATGAGGATTTTGATGGCATTGTGGCTGGAAACTTCTATCTAAATGGAGATACTATCCAGGGTGAAACGGGTGTTGATGCTAATATGAATTATAATGGTTCACCTAATGGTGCTTTTGTAATTGTTGATGCTGTAGCACCTTCGATAAGTTCAATTGACCTACCATCTGCTGGTACATATTTATCTGGAGAAGTGTTGGAGTTTACGGTAAATTTTTCAGAATCCATAGCATATACAAGTGGTACTACCCCTTCTACCCTGGATTTAACACTTGATACTGGTGGAACGGTATCAGCAAGCCTATATTATTATGATACTGACAGCATCACTTATCAATATACTGTACAAGACAACGACTATGATTCCGATGGAATTACTGTATCTGCTTTAACTTTAAATAGTGATGCCATTCAGGATTTTGCAGGTAATTATGCAGACACTACCTTACCAACACTCTCAACATCTTCAATTTTAGTTGGTGCCGTATATCCAATAGCCTACAGCTATACTATGCCATCTGATGGCTCCTATGCTGTTGGCGATTTTATCGAGGTTACGGTCAATTTTGATGACTCTGTTACTTTAACTGGCACTAGTTCTACTATGGGTTTGCATTTGGATACGGTAGGAGATGTCACTGCAGGTATCTTTACTACTTCTGGCACTACCAGTACAACACTTGTTTACCGTTATACTGCTACGTCTGCTTTGACAATTGCAAGTGATATAACAGTTGATCCAATCACAATTAACAGCGACACAATCCAAGATGCAGATGGTAACAATGCCGTTCTCGGTACTTTAAATACTGTTACAGCCAACAACCAAACGTTATCTTTTAGCGCAGGGCAAGATGTGGTTTATTTGACTGATGTATTCCATAACTTGAATTTTACCCCAGATGGTAATGGCGGTAATGGTGATTTTGATGTTTCAATGGATATAATAAGGTTTAATACAACAAACTTTGGCTCTGGTTGGACTCAACCTACAGGCCATACATTTTTGAAGCTTTTAAGATCATCAACTCCATCTAACTCAATCACGGATATTGTATCTGCTAGCGGTAATATTGTTATGTTTAAACCTAATTATACAGTTGGATCTTGGGCTACGGTAGTAGCTTCATATACTTACGTAATTAGTTCAGTAACTTATACAGGAACTACTACATTTTATGGCTTGACCTTAGCTAGTCATGGCACCAGCAGTGTAATTAACGACTATTCTCAAGCAACGGTAGAGTTTGTCTAAATAAAAATTGTTTTGTGTTCTATTTCCAATAGGCAATGATTTTTAAATAAATCTTCCAGCACAAAAACCACAAATCAGCCAGCACCTTACTCTGTTTTGCTGTTCATTGAAAAGGACCAAAACCTGAACACCCCCCTCACTAAACAACTGCAAACACTGCGGCAACAACAACGCCAAGGAAATTTAGTTCAGGTGGAAAAAGAGTGTTTGTCACTTTTATCTACAGTACAACTAAGCAGAGACAAATCCCCCATTCAGGCTCTTTTGGCAATCATATATTTGCAACAGGGTAATAACGCAGATAGTCGCACTCTTCTAGAATCTGCTCAACTTAATAGTGATACCATGGCCCCTGCTTCCTTGGCCGATTTGGGTGGTGGTTTTATGTTGTTGGGGGAGAGTGAAACCGCATTACAATATCTTGAGTTAGCGATATCCCAAGAGCCATTGCTAGCTATTGCCCATGGTAGGGCTGGTATGGCTTTGATAAAATTGGGCAGGTTAGTTGAAGCAAAAAAGGCTCTGGAGTTGGCTCGTAACTTGGAACCTGACTGGCCTGCTTTTTCGGTTAATCTTGCCCGTATCCGTCTGCTAATGGGAGAGCCGGATTTAGCTCTTGGAGAGCTTGATCAATTACCAGCAACTCAAGCCACACCTACTCCACTT
This sequence comes from Magnetococcales bacterium, assembly GCA_015232795.1. Taxonomy (GTDB): domain Bacteria; phylum Pseudomonadota; class Magnetococcia; order Magnetococcales; family JADFYX01. The sequence goes on along the minus strand of JADFYX010000030.1, from coordinate 11,641 downwards.
GCAATGAAAAGCCGGGTTGAGGCTCTCCTTGGTTTGGGGCGCATGGAGGAGGCTAATAAAATAGCTCTTGAGGTGTTGCAAGGGGCAGGAGGAGATAATCCAGATGGGCTTACTCTTTACACATTGGTATTGGCTGCCAACAACCAACATGATGAGGCCCAAAGCTATCTTCTGAAAGCTTTGGAAAAATTTCCTGATAATTTGGAAATATTAGGGCAGTTGGCGGAACTATCCATGGTGCAAGGCCGTTTTGCTGAAGCCATAAAATATCTTGGTATATGTCTTGAGCAGGAGCCTGACAATAGCTCTTTATGGGCAAGATTTTCCAGAGCTTGCACCCCTCATTTTTCACAAAAAGCAGCAATGGAGGCTGCTTTAAAAGCTGTGGCTTTAACTGAAGATAAAACTGGTTTTCTGCGTGCTCAAGCAATCACTGTTTTGGCCTTGGCCCACAATGCTGAAGATGACTATCCAGAGGCAGAAAAATATTTTTTACAGGCACTTGATGAGGTAGAGAATTTTCCCCAAGCTCGTTTGGGTTTTGGTCATATGTTGCTACGTTTGGGACGAATTGACGAGGCAATTATCAACTTTGAAGCTGTAAATGAGAAGAATCCTGTTGTTGGTTTTTCGGCATTAACCACAGCCCGGCGTTTTCCCGATGATTCGCTAATACTTGAAAAAATAGAAAAAGCTGCTCGCATGCCGTCGTTGCAGGGTCCGGTGCAGAGCCATTTGATGTTTGATTTGGCTGTTGCTTGGGAAAAACAGGGAAATTATGCTAAAGCTTTTGAGTTTGTGCTAGAGGCAAACCGGGTAAACCAACCTTTTTTACCCTATAAAGGGGAGTTGCACAGGAAATATATTGAGGAGATAATGATGGTCTTCTCAAAAGAGTTTTTTGCCCAACGAACTAATTTTGGCAATCCGGCAAAACTACCTGTTTTTGTCTTGGGTATGCCCCGTTCTGGCACTACTCTTGTGGAGCAAATCTTAGCCAGCCATCCAGATATATTTGGCGCAGGAGAGCTTGGGCAAATTCCCTCAACTGTAGCATCTCTATCTGCTTGGGAGAGACATATTGGCTCGGCTCAGGATTATCCCCAATGTATTGTCGAGTTGACCAGTAGCGAAAGCCAGGCCATGGCCCAACCAATGTTGGAAAATCTACAAGCATATGATCTCTCTGCACTGCGAGTGGTGGATAAACTACCCCATAATTTTGAAAATATCGGTTTAATCCATCTGCTTTTTCCCAACGCCACAATCATACATATACAACGTGATGCCAGAGATATAGCCATATCCAATTTTTTTACCGACTATCAAGCAAAATTTGGCGGTATGGGGTTTGCCTACGATCTTAAAAATATTGGTGAGCAACTGGTTGACCAGCAACGGCTAATGGACCATTGGCACCAGGTTTTACCGGGACGAATATTGGAAATACCCTATGAAGGGTTGGTAGAGGAGCCTGAATATTATAGCAAAAAGATGCTTGAGAAGATCGGCCTTAAATGGGACCCAAAAGTACTTAGCTTTAACGAGCTAGACAGATCCGTAAAAACCGCCAGTGTATGGCAGGTTCGCCAACCCATATATAAAACTTCAAGGCAGCGGTGGCGTAACTACACTGCCTATTTAGAACCATTAGAGATGGCCTTGGCAGTACAGTTACCAAATGTGGATAGTAGCAATGATGGTAAAAATTCTGCCTTACCCCCCGGTCTGTTTATAAAAGGGGTTACGTTGATAAAACATCAGCAAAATAGAGATGCCTTCAGCATTTTTAAGCAAATATTAGAGTGTTTTCCCAAACATGCAGGAGCCACCCACTATCTTGGTATTGCCAATTTCCGTTTGGGCAACCAACAACAGGGGGTAGCTCTTGTTGAAACTTCCTTGAAACTCAATCCCCATAGGCCACAGTGGTTTGAAAATTTAGCTAAAATGTATAAAAAACTTAACCAGCCTGAGCAAGCCGCCACAGCTCTTGAGTCAGCAAAAAGTCTCTATGAACTACCAAAAGAGCCTTGGCGGTTGCTGTTTGATGATGAGTCATAATGGCATGGGACAGTTATTTATTCCCAATGCCCCGGTATGGCTCAATCATTTGGCTTAAAAGTTAGCCAATAAGGTAGCAGCGAGAACAGAGTCGGTTTTTTTGAATGCTGCTGATAGTGGCTCGTTATCATATTTAACTGTATAGCCAATTTTTAAGGAGAATATATCTGTAAAAGCAGTTGTTACAGATGTCTCTGAATTTACATTATAGTTGTCTGTGTTATCAAAATCATATAAATATTCAAGAGTTTGCGCAAATTTAGATTTTTTGTTGAATTGATAACCATATTTTGTAAAGAGGCGACCGTTTGCATAGTTGTTATCTGTATCGTCGGTAAACTCCTCTTGCACATAATTTACACCAGCTTCTGCTGCCAGAGTATGTTTTGGTCCTGATAAAATATTATAACCAGCACCTGGACCAACATAAATTTTGCTTTTTATGCCTGAAAATTCATCCTTCTCCCAGCCGGCAACAACAAATAAAAACAGAGCTTTAGAATAGTCATAATCTGCTCTTAAGCTTGTTGCGTAACTCTCGGAAGAGAGCGTACCGTCGGACTCTCCCCTTAGTGCTCTTACATCCCATTTTAGCTTGATTTTCTCTGACATTTGGTACTCTAAACTATTTTTAAGTGCCAAGTTTTGTGAATCACTGTTACCACTGGTGGTTACATAAGAAAATTCTGCTTGATCACTCCATGTTTTTTTATCTTCGTCAGCAACAGCTATATTGCTAACTCCATAAATAGAGAAAGCTACTGAAAGGGAGATTGCTAGTTTTTTTTGCTTAATCATTACTACTAACTCCTGGTATCTTTGTTTAGAGAGTTTAAACTGGGTTGTAAAATGTCATATTAGTCGATTAAAAACAACTATGTTTTTTTGTCTATTGTCATCATTATGGTTGTTATGTCAACAAAAGGGGAAGGGGTTTATTTATAACTATTTTAAGGACTCTTTAAGGGCCGTTATCTATGTGTTAAAAAGTTACTCTCGATCATTGGTTTTATTGTACACAAGATTGGCCAAATACAGTTTCTTTGTTTATATTGTTGTATTACGTATGATTGCCAGACACCTCTTTCTAATCTACAATATCAAGGATTTCCATGCATTATGAATAGGAGTTCAATGGTGACCCGTTTTATATTTCCACTTTGCCTAGTTTTTTTTCTCCCCTTTGCAGCTATAGCCCAAGAAATTAATGAAGATGATGTTGATCTCTACAACGGTAAGGATGTAAATGTTGTCTGTGCAGCTTGCCATGGTGAGCTGGGGCAGGGGGGGAATAAGGGAGAGTATCCCCGTCTTGCTGGTCAAATGCGCAGCATACTGCTGAGCCAGTTGCACAGTTTTAAGGATAGAACACGTATAAATATCCCCATGATCCCATATACTGATGAACGAGAGTTACCCCAAGAGGATATGATTGATGTAACCTCATATCTATCTTCATTGCGTATTGATGTAACGATTCCCTACGTAGAAGGTGATGTTAAAGCTGGTAAAAAACTTTATAAAGATTGTCGTAAATGTCACGGTACAGAAGGGCGAGGCAAAGAAAAAGTAGAAAAAAGCGATAAACATGGCCCTGCCTTAACAGGTCAGTATCCATCCTATATAATCAGGCAGATGTCCAATTTTAAAAAGGGGATACGTCACCATGAAGATATGGAAGAGACGGCCAAAGATCTTGCAGATGATGAGCTTAACGATATACTTGCTTATTTGGTTACTCTAGAACGTCACCCCGGTCTTTCCGAGGAGGTAGCTAAACAGACAGAGGAGAGGTTCGGTAAGGTGTTAAATAGCCTTTCTGAGACCATCAAAGCTTCCGGTGCAAAATAACTAGATCTGATCCCCACGTTTGAATATTAAAAATCCGGTATAGGCTGAAACAAAACCCAAAAATAGGGGGTAGATCAGAGCATAGAGCAAAAAACCGACCCGACCAAAAAAGTCTAGAATAATATCTGCTGTGGGTCCTAATACTGCCAAACGCGGATCAAACAGGACCATAGCAGCCGTGCGGAAACTTTGCAGAGGGTTGGCTAAGGCGATACTCACCACTAGCTCTGGAGAGGCTCTCTCTTGTAGCATGACACCAATGAGTATCAGGTCCATAAAAAGTAAAAGCACCAGCCACAACACCAGTGAGACCGAAAGAGCCACCTCTTGGTGGCGGGTGAGGGTGGAGATTAAAAAGCCAAAGCCTAAAAAACAGCCACAGATAGCAACCAAAAGTGCGCTATAAAGCCAAAACAGATGCCATGGTACCGTAATGTCAATATACAAACCCCAAACAGAGGCTCCTATAAGTGCGAAAAAAACTGGTAAAAAAATAACCAGAAAACGACCGAGAAATTTGCCCCAATAGTAGTCACCAAGGGCAATTGGCATGGAGAGCCAATATTCAAGAACATGGGACTCTCTGTCGCCAACAATGGAGCGAACGGTACTTATCAATACAAAAACTGGCAAAATGGCGACACAAAGTTGAATAAAGGTAAGAAGCAGACGGCCTAATCCCATAAACCCAAGAATTTGCGACTCGGTAACACCCAAAATAAACAAGAGGGCTACTGTACCACCAAAGATCAAAGCATATATAAAAAACCACCAAGCCCGAACCGACTCTTTGATATCCTGCCAAGCTATTGCACGCCACTGTTTCATATAAAATCTTTCATCAATGTTGCGTATGTGAGTGTTTGTCTGTGTCAGCCATGTTGTGGGAACCAGGCATGGTGTGGGTTTTTTGCGGTGCAGGTGCGCCATCCTCACCAGCCAACAGCAGAGTTAATACAGTTATAAAATCTCTGCTATCCGGTCCGGCTTTTTCACTGGCACCATAACCAAATCCCATGGGTGTTAAATGCCCACTGTTGTAGCTGGCTTTTCTGGCATCCAACCATTTTCCACTTTTGGAGTCGGTCACATATAGTTTGGCAGCAGAATCTTTATTATATCTGTTTGCAAAGGCTAAGAGCATCTCAGAAGGATCATCAAACAGGTGATATTTACCCTTTGCATCGAGAATTTGGGCTGCATAGTGGCGGTCACTCAAGAGCATACGGCAACTTTCGCAAAAATCCCTATCCCAACGCACCTTTTTTGGGCCATCGGCAGGGGTGCGCTCACAACCAGCAAGCAACATTAGCCCAATGCCAACTATTGCAATAAATAGTGAAGATATTTTCCCCACTTTTCAGGCTCCTTGTTCAGTTGATGGTACAAAGGGTTCATCCAACACAACCTTTCCCTGATCCATCTCTACAACACGATTTACCAAGCCGGATATCTCATCAACCCGATGGCTTGAAAGTAACATAACCGTATCTTCTGGCATCCTAGCCAATAGAGAAAAAAAGGTCTCTCGGGCATCCGGGTCAAGATTGGCTGCTGGTTCATCTAGAATCAATATTTTTGGATCTCTTGCCAAAGCAATGGCAATAAGAAGTTTTTGTTTCATGCCCCCAGATAGTTTAAAAAATATCTGTTTGTTATGGCGATCAATATCAAGTCCAAGCTGTTGGGCTACAAGATGAATATTTTTAACCGATACTTTCATCAATTTAGCGGTAAGAGAGATAAGCTCGTTTACCCTTACCCGCAGTGGTGGGGGCAGTTGGGGAACAAAACCCACCTGCCCAAGCACTGCAACACGCTGTTTCCTGGGGTCCAAACCAGAAACTGTCAAGTCCCCAGTAAAGGAGTACTCCCCAAGAATACAGCGTATTAAAGATGTCTTGCCGGCACCGTTTGAGCCTATTAGGGCAATACGATCACCGCTATCTATAAAAAGATCAACGCCATCCAAAACTGGGTGGCGTTGAAATTTTTTCTCTATACCTTTAATTTGAATCATTTTAAATAAAAATCAATCAAAATCAGGATTTGTCCAGCCAACTGGAGCCAGCTTTTCTTTAGGAGGGGATATCCGGGAGACATAGTCAACCACAGCCTTCATATCGTCGTCGCTAAAAGAGTTGATCTGCTTAACCATCTCTGGGTTGGCATTACGGCGTTTGCCATCACGGATCCACTCAAATTGCCGTAAGAGATATTTATAATGTTGACCTTGAATTAAAGGATAATATTTATCTGGCATACCTTCGCCGTTCTCTCCATGACAACGTACACAGTTTGTTTTGTAGAGTTTCTTCCCAAGAGCCAAATTATTACCAGCACCACGACCATTTTCAGGGTTCATTGGTAGCTTGGAGATATAGTCGGTTACATCCATAATAGACTGCACGCCACCAATTTCACTCGGTAGAGCAAACGGATACATTGTTGGGTTGTCACGGTTTAAAGCCCGAATATCTGCCAACTGTTTAATAAGCACGCTACGGTGCTGTCCTGCAAGTTGAGGAAAGGTTCCGTCAGTGGTTCCCCAACCTTCCATCATATGGCAAGCGGAACAGACTTCATAAACTTCAATGCCATTTTCTTTGTTAGGTGTTAGATGCTCAGCAGCATCCTGTTCTCCACCACCCTCATTCCAGGCTAAAACTGAGCCGGAAAAGAGCAGTGCCCCTGCCAAAACAGCCATCTTTAAAATGGATTTTTTTTGCATGATTGTATCCTTATTGTTTAACTTGACATTTAAATTATTTACTTACCACGTGATACCTGAGAAAGATATTCTGCCATCAACTCAATATCTTTTTCAGAAGCTTTTTTGATAAAACCCTTCATTGTGCCACTTTGACCATTTTTACGGATGCCGCTTTTCATATCTTGCATCTGTAAAACCAAATATTGCTTTTTTTGTCCTGCAAGATAGGGCTTGCCTTTAAGAGGCTTATTGCCACCATCACCGTGGCAGGTTTTACATTTTAATTTTTTATAGATCTTTTCACCTTGGGCAACTCGTGCTTTATCCAAAGTTTTACTACTTTCTTGGAGAGGGGCTGGCGCTTCTTCTGCAAGCCAATCAGCAATTTTTTTCATCTGCTGTTTATCTACCAGATGCATTACACCTTTCATCCCTTCGGTTCTTGGATGTCCGGTAGGGTCGAGAGCAGCAAGACGTTTGCCAGAGGCGATATCCTTCATCTGGTTGAAGAGATATTTGTTGTCTTGGCCTGCTAAATTAGGATAAGCCAAAATTGCTTTTATGCCTCCACGACCATGACAAGCCATGCAGGTTTTTCGCATAAAGAGTTTTTTACCTGTCCATTGAGACTCATCTTTTTTGCCTGCTGTGGCATAATCAACAGGTACAGCTACCAACGTCATTATTAGCAGCATGGGGAAAAAAATTAATGACTTTTTCATATGACCTCTTTTAAAAAAGTTTATTGACAAAACGAATGTCAAATTTGAGAGAATCTGTAGGACAAATGTCTACACACATTCCACAGTTTGTGCAATCCCCCCCAACAAAATTATCATGTAATTTGGTTGCTTTTCCCGGCTTGGTAAACTCTAAAACATGTGGTACCAAACAGGCATTTCTACAGGCTCCATCATGATGACATCCTGTGATATCATAGACAACCTTTGTCAAAGAGAATATACCAATAAATCTGTAGGTAACACCAATGGGGCAGATGTTTTTACACCAAACCCTGCGGGAATAAAAAATTTCTACCAATAGTAAAAACAGCACCCATAAAAGACCAATTCCCGGCCCATAAATTATGGCACGGCTTAATATACCCAATGGAGAGAGCATCTCAAAAGCAGTATAGCCTGTTAAAAAAGCGATAACTAAAAAAATGCCCCAAAGCCAATATTTGGTTTTAATGTTAAAAGGACGGTTTTTCACCAGCTTTTTTTTGGCTAATCGCAGATGAATTTTTTCTGCTAGCTCCGAAACCAGATGATAAGGGCAGACCCAGGAACAAAAAGCCCGACCACCGACAATTAAATAGATAATTACAATGGTAACTGTGCCGATAACCAGATTTAAGATGACCTGACCAAATGCCAGGCCAATCTGCATGGCGGCATAGGGATCTGCCATGTGAAAACCAAAAAAACGTGAGGCGGTAAGAGAGCCTTCCACAAGTTGCAAATCAAACTGAAATGATACGACAAAAAGCAGGTTGATTATAATAAGTGTAGCCCACCGCCTGTTCCGCCACAAGGTACCACCAGCATTGGCTTGGTTGGCAATATGTTCTTTGGTTTTTCCTCCAGCTTTTAGATCCTTATGGCGTTGATCATGGATTTCTATAACCTCTTTGGGAATCTCTTTTTTACCCCACATGACCACCCTCCTGCCCATCTTTACCGTTACTATCTTGCCATTTTTTCCAAGGAATAATCTGGATTGCTGCCTCTTCAACAGGGCAGACCATTTCACACACTCCACACCCGGTACAGTTGGAGTGAACAACAGGTGTCCAGTAGCTACTACCATCCCCCTTGGTTTTTTGCTCCATGGATATAGCCCCTTTTATGGGGCATAACAGTTGGCAAATATCACATATTTCACGGTCAACCGGATGTTCCCGCATAAGCTGGGGCTTCCAGCGATCTACCTCGCTATAGCGTAGCAAGCCTTGATAATTTTCACCCCGCGGATGACCTTTAAAGCCCATATTTTTAATAGCCAAACAAGTATCAGGGTGGGTCAACTCGGCAAGACCCATAAGTACCTGTTCGGGTTTTTCTATTTTATGGTCCAGTGCTCCAGTAGGGCAAGCCAAAATACATTGCAGGGCATCACAAGAAAAAATCACACCCTTGCTTGCGAGCATCTATATAGGCGGTTCCAACAGCAAAACCATCATCTAAAAAGGCTAGCTCAATGGCCTCTACCGGACAGGTCTGTACACATTGACCACATTTAATACAGGATGCCAGAAATTCTGCTTCTGGCACTGCTCCAGGAGGACGTAAAAAGTTGCTGGCTCGTGGTGAAGTAATAGGATAAAAACCTGCTCCTGCTGCCGATAAGGTAGCAAGAGTTAAAATAACACCCCGATTAAAAGAGCGACGGGATATCTTTTTCTTCTTCACATTTTTTGAAATAGTTTTAGCCATTATCCAGTCTGTTTTTACGGTTGCTGGTGATGTTGGTTTTTTTGATTTTTTCCATATATTTTTTGCTGGTTTTATCTGGTAGTGCAAACTGTGGTGAGGGGTCGCTCATCACCAATTCTGGCTCGGAGAAAGGGGCTAGTTTTTCCAAAAAATCAAGGGCTTCTAACACTGGAGAGCCAAAGAAAAATTTAAGGTTTGGGGCATCCATCCAGAGTTTGTCTGCATGAAAATAGAGATTAAATGGTGTGTCGCCAATCCCATCATTATTACGGTCAAAACCCTGGTAGGTATCCCAGTAGTTACCCTTCCAAACACTGCCTTGCGCATGGCCTCTACTATCAACAGATACGGGAATAAAGTTGCCAACAAATCTGTTGCCAATAAATTGATTGCCAACCAAACTCATATGAAACAGCACACCTGTACCGTTAAATGCTACCTCATTATCTTTAAATAAATTAATGGTATCGGGTTGAAAAGGAGATTGATCCAGATATATACCAGATGAGCAATAGATCAGACGGTTTCCTATAATCTGAACATTGGATGTATCTTTCATACCAAGACATAACCCGGTAGCACCCGCTGCATTGCGTATTAGGTTATCTTCCACCAGAGTATGTTCCGTATACATTAAGAAAACACCAACAGCATTACCATCAAATATATTTTTGCGAACTATGTTGCCATTGGCATACATAAAATGGATTGAATAACGACCGCCGGAGACATCGTTCTGTTCAATAATATTATCTCCAGAATACCAGATAACAATATCACGGGAGTTGCGGACAATATTTTTACGTACTGTGTTGTTTTTGGAATACCAAAGACGCATGGCATCACCACGGATACCAAGATCCAGATCGTAGGATGAGATATAGTTGTCTGCAATTAAATTATTGTCAGATTCTGCTATATCAATACCAAAGAGACAGTCCACCATTCTATTGTTTAAAATTTTACCATTGTCACCCTTCAGTTGAATGCATGCGTCAACATTATTGTGTAGTTGCCCGGAGTGTCGCAGGGTAAAATTTTTAACAGTTACATTATCTGATTTTATCGTGATAACTGTGCCTTTCCCGCCCCCGTCAACTATGGCCTCTCCGCCACCGTCCAGAGTAATGGGTCGGCTTATAATAATTGGTCCTTGGTAGGTTCCAGCAGAAACCTTTAACACCCCACCAGATTTTGTAGCATCTATTAGCTTTTGTAACTCTGTTTTTTGTGCCTCTCCATAGCAAGGAGCTACAGGAGAGAGTAGTAAAAAAAAACATGCTAACCACAATATATTATCCAGTGAAAACCTCTTCACTACTGTTCTGTCCCACTATCTTCAGCAGCTAAACGGTACATTTTTCTGCGCAAAAGTATTGCAATCAACAGTACAATGGTGACACCAATCAACATGAAATAGCCGTAGTGCGGGTAAGAGTGGGTAGTGAATTGTGCTACCTTGCCATCACCAAAAACAGTAGGCATGAAAGGTTTTACCGAAAAGGCTCCCCATGGGTGAAGGTTGTGACCAAACCAGTAAAGCCAACCAGCATAATCTATAACAAAGATAACCGATAGCCCAGCAGGAACCAAAGCTAAAACCCAGCGTAGACCATCTCCGGCTTTCCAAAGGGCAAAGGTGATAACTACCATGATTACACCGTAAGCACCCACTACCATGCCTGCATTACGTTTAAGTTTATCAGTCTCAACAACAATCTGTTTTCTATCGTTGAAAAACTGCCCCATACCTTCGGCAAAACCGTTGGCAATAGTATCCATATGGCCTTGGGCATAAAGCGAAACCAACATCCAGGCCATAACAGCGGCAAAGCCACCTCCCAAGACATAAATTTGCTTTTTACCATTGGGCATCATAAAGACTAACAGCATTACTCCTAATATGGAGAATGAAAAGTGGGATAGTCCACGCTCAATAGGGCCACCAGCAGAAGTTGGGGCCATGCCGACATAGTGGTTGATGGTATCCATCTCTTCAACACAATCAATGCCCTCGCCAATCTCTATCTCTTCGCTCTCTTGTTCCGTACAGCCGTTATGCACACCAGTAAAATGAAAATGGATACGGATACCGTCAGGGAATGTTCCTTTGGGATATTGTGGTGCTTCTAGGGCAACCCACCATATAGGGCTAAAATAGGCTGCTATCAGTAGTAGCAGGCCTGCAACAGTTAATGCACGATAGACGATAGCAAGGGATTTAACTTGGGAGGCGTTGTTCATTGTTTTGGAAACTCCAGAAGAAAAACTAATAGGGTCTGGGAATCTATTTCACAAAAAAAGAGAGGGCCAGATTTAAATTGCGGTAACATAACGTTCGAGTGTCAAAATGCAATTTTGTTCAAAAAAAAATAAAAAAAATAAGGCAGGAGACTATTTTCTATTTACCTGGATTCTGCGCGAAGTATGACTAAAATAGTGATTTAAGTTTCTTGTTTAGCGAAAAGACAAAAAGAGGGCCATACTTCATACAACATCAAGGTTATGCGCGAAAAAAAAATACGACCGGGCCAAGAGTGGCCCGGTCGATTTTTTATGGCTAATACTAATTATT